>JAGXSK010000355.1 GCA_018333845.1 Clostridia bacterium
CCACTTTGTCAATGCTTTCAGCCCTTTCTAATTCTTCTAAAAGCTTTGGAACTAGAGTTGGAGGAAGGTTATCAATACAAAAAAAACTGAGGTCTTCCAAACAACGAATGGCCTGTGTTTTCCCAGCTCCAGATAATCCTGTAACAATAATGAGCTGCAGCTTGTCTAATTTCATTTTTACCACCTAATTTAAAAGATTTTTGATCTTCCCCTTGTCTATACCTGCCTTCATTGCTAAATCAAGACCAGGTTCTAAATTGCCCACAGTTTCAGTAAAGTGGGCATCACTATTAATAACAAAATCTACTCCCTCCCGGGCTGCAACCTTTAATTCCCCAGGAGTTTGAAATAAATGGCCGCAGTTTATCTCATATGCCACACCATTTTGTGCGCAAACCCTTGCCACCTCACTAATATCAATGGGCATGCCCAGCCCAGGATGACTGATGGCAAAGGGTTGATGCTTGATACAGGCTTCAGCCAGGGTCTTGGTATTAAAATTAGCAACCTGACTGTTACCTATCTTTAAAAGCTGCCTGGCCTGGTTTTTTAAAACCAGGTTCCAGAAATTGCCTAGAGAATCTGCAAGTACCAGGGGGTGAAGGCCAATTATCAGCAGGTCTAATTTTTCATAAATCTCCGGCGGCACATCAATTTGTCCCCTTTCTCCAATGATATTTGCTTCCACCCCGCTTAGAACCTTAAAATCCTCCAGGGTCTCATTAATATCCTGGATTTCCCGAGCCACTTCAAGGAGTTTTTCTGGACTTTTTAATCCGCCCACCAGATTTCTGGGTCCATGGTCAGTGATTGCTACTTCCCTTAACCCTCTTCTTTTAGCTGCTGTTATTATTTCATCAATGGTGGCCTTCCCATCACTATAATTTGAATGGGTATGATAATCGCCAACAAATCTTGCCATTTAGTTACTCCCTTTCATGTTTTTTATTACTTTTACTTGTGCCTGGTGCTTCTTTATTCAGTTTACTGGCCCCTGCCTCTTGCTTGTAAATACAAATGTATCTCATGGACTGATCTGTTGATAATCTGGTTCTCCCCGAGTCCCACCTTTGACACAAGCTCAACTGCTGATGCAAAATTTCCCACCTGTTCTGCCCAATGGGCATCACTCCCAACGGCCACCTTTATCCCATGTTCTGCTGCTTTTTCAGCAATAGCCAGGCAGTTGCAGTAGCTGCCAGCCCTGGAGGTGCCCAGAGAGCTGTTGTTGATTTCTAAAAGCATTCCATTTTCCTTGCAGGCCAGAACTATTTCAGTTGGATCAACCTTAAATTCAGGATTTCCAGGGTGAACTATCATATCTATTAATGGATTATTAATGGCATTTATCATGGCCCTGGTATTTTCAACAACTGTGCCGGAGGGAGAACAGTAGGTATGAAAGCCAGCAAGAACAATATCCAGCTTATTTGCAACCTCTTCTGGAATATCAATATTGCCTTCCTTATCTATAATATTAGCTTCCACACCTTTTAATATTTCCACATCTAGATAGTTTTTCGGCAAAGCCCTAATATTATAAAAATAATACAAATGGGGTGCACCTGGCATTTTGGGGCCATGATCAGTTATTGCAATTAGCTTCAACCCCTTTTTTGCAGCAGCCTGTACATTATCAGCAATGGTACTAAAAGCGTGGCCGCTTGCTACAGAATGGACATGCAGGTCAGCTTCAAATTTCACTTAAATCACCTCTTATTTTACTTGGCATTAACACAACCTCAACCTGTTTTTGGTTTCATTTGGGGTCAACAAGGCATAATGATTTGCTTGAAATGGAATTATATAAGAACCAGCTTTTCTATAGCTTCAGCAACTCCGTCATCATCATTATTTTTTGTAACATAGTCAGCATGGACTTTTACATGGTCATCAGCGTTAGCCATGGCCACAGAATAACCTGCATATTTAAACATTTCTATATCATTTTCATTATCACCAATAGCCATTACATTTTTTCTGTCAATTGCCAGCCTTTTAACAACTGCAGCCAATCCTCTGCCCTTTGTAGCTTCTGGATTTAGTATCTCCAAAAAGTGCGGTTGGGAACGGGTAATGTATAATACCCTGTCAGCCAGCCTCCTTCTAATCATATGCAAAACTTCCTCTTCCCCCATGGCTAACAGCTTTATAGGTGGAAGCTTTAAGAAATCCAGCAGGTCATCAACCTCATGCAAGGGCACATTTACTCTACTTGCATATTTCTTGGCCCAATAATCGGTCTTTTCCACATAGAGCTTGTCATCAAAGTAAACATTAAGCTGGCAGTCAAATTCCCTGCAGATTTCTACCACATGCCGGGCCTCTTCTAATGGAAGGTTTTTTTCATATAATATCTCACCATCGAAAGAATTCTTTACCAGGGCTCCATTATAGGTGATTAAGGGTATATTTAATCTTAACTCCTGGGCATAGGGGGAAGCTGATGCGTACATCCTGCCTGTACAAAGTGTTACCCTTACACCTTTTTTCTCTGCAGCTCTTATTGCCGCTGCTGCCCTGGGCGAGATTTCCAGGTCATTATTTAATAAAGTACCATCCAGGTCAATAGCTATTAATTTAAAATCCATATGTTTCCTCCATGGAATATTTTACATTTATCTTCTATATATCATAGAGACTTTCCTTCTAGATTATGTAGGATATTTATTCAGGTATAGCTGGTGTTTTTAGCATATGTTTTGACAAGCCAGGGGATGAATTCTATAATAAAAGCAGGAATTATGTGGTAAAATAATTTAAATTAAAGGAAAGGGGATTTTACCGTGTATTATAAAAACCTATTAGAGGAATCCTTCAAGGAGCTAGATATATCCTATGTTGAAAAAGACCTTGGCTACAGCTTTGACCAGCCTTTATCCATTACAATTGCCACACCCCAGACCCATTTTTCATTTAAAACAAAAACCTTGAGACTAGAAAGCACTGATGATTTCCTGTACATGGATTTTGATAATGAATTTTCTTTTAAAACCCAGGCACCCTTTGTTAGTTTTTCAATCTCTAAAGATAATTTGTTAGTTCGCTTAAGTCATACGAAGTTCTAAAATCTAAGAATACAGGAGACAGAATTAAGGATTCAGGAGAATAGGTTCTAGCTCTTCAAGCTCTATTCCGACTTCTGACTTCTGACTTCCGACATCTGCTTTCACCTGCATAGATAATCATATACCTGCATGGCTGACTTTTTGTTCATGCCTTCTACCTGTTCCAGTTCCTGGAGGCTTGCCACCCTTATATTCTCCAGGGAGCCAAATTTATTTAGAAGAGCCTTTTTTCTCTTGGGACCTATGCCGGGAATCTCATCTAACAGCGAGCGGAAGCTGTTCTTGCTTCTCAACTGCCTGTGGTACGTAATGGCAAAGCGGTGGGCTTCGTCCCTGATTCTTTGCAGCAGATATAAGGCCTCTGAGTTTTCTGGAAGCTTTATTGCCTCCTGTTCATTTTCAGTAAATAAAAGCTCCTCTTTTTTTGCAATGCCGTAGGCGGGTATGCTGGCAAAGCCCAAAAGCTTCATGACATCCCTGGCAGCATTTAACTGGCCTTTTCCTCCATCTATTAAAACCAGGTCAGGAAGAGCAGCGACCCCAGCTCCCCTTTTAAATCTGCGATAAAGCATTTCCTGGAGAGACGCATAATCATTTGCCCCTTCAACAGCATTAATCTTAAATCTTCTATACTCATCTGTTGAAGGCTTGCCCTTTTCAAAAACCACCATGGAGCCTACAGTACTTGTACCCTGGATATTTGAAATATCATAGCACTCAATTCTAAGGGGCAGGGCTGCAAGCTTTAGGTAGTCCTTTAATTGAAGAAGGGCTTCCTCATCAGCCAGCTTCTTCTTTTGTCTGGAAAGCTGGGCTTCCTCTAAAAGCAATAAAGCATTTCTGCCAATCATTTCCACAAGTTTTAGCTTTTCACCCATCTGCGGAACCTGAATTATAACCCTGGTATTAGCCTTTTCCTTCAGCCACTGCTCTATTACATCCTTATCCTCAATGGGCTCCTGAAGCAGTATTTTTCCGGGAATATCTGCCACCCTGCTGTAATACTGCTTGACAAAGATGGTCATTACTTCACTTCTGCCCAGACCATCTGTACCATCCAGGAAAAAATGTTCCCTGCCAACGACCTTGCCGTTGCGAATAAAGAAAACCTGAACACATACCTCATTGTTTCCCCTGGCAAAGGCTATCACATCCTGATCCTCCTCAGCTGCATTAACAATCTTTTGCTTTTCAAGAACCTTCTCTACAGCCTTGATCTGGTCTCGCAGCTCACCGGCCTTTTCATATTGGAGGTTCTCCGCAGCCTTGAGCATTTTTTCTTGAAGGTTTTTGATTACCCTTTCCTGCTTACCCTCTAAAAAATTCATAATCTCATTTATCATATCCTTGTAATCAGCAGCAGAAACATTTCCCGCACAGGGGGCCAGGCATCTTTTAATATGATAGTTCAAGCAGGCCCTCTGCTGTTTTTCAAAGTTTTTACAGGTACGTATGGGGAAAAGCCTTCGTAAAAGCCTGATTGTTTCATGGAGAGAGCCAGCACTGGTATATGGACCATAATACTTTGCCCCATCCTTTTTTACCCTGCGGGTGGTTACAATCCTTGGATAGGCCTCGTCCAGGGTAACCTTTATATATGGATAGGTTTTGTCATCCTTTAAAAAAACATTGTATTTAGGTCTGTGTTTCTTTATTAAATTACACTCAAGTATTAGAGCCTCTACCTCTGTGTCAGTAACAATATAGTCTATATCCTTAATATGGCGCACTAGGGCCGAGACCTTGGCTGGAGCACTACTATCCCTGAAGTAGCTTCGCACACGACTTCTCAAAGAAGAAGCCTTGCCAACATAAATAATCTTTTCTTCTTCTGACAGCATTAAATATACTCCAGGCTTATCCGGTAACCGCTTTAGCTTGTCCTCTATGGCCGTCATTGTAAACCTCCAAAACCTTTTTCAAAAATTGACCTGTATAGGAACCAGGTGCCTGGGCAACCTCCTCCGGAGTGCCGGTGGCCACAACCAGACCACCCTTGTCTCCCCCGTCAGGACCTAGATCAATTATATAATCTGCAGTCTTGATAACGTCAAGGTTATGCTCAATAACTAGAACAGTATCTCCATTGTCAGTTAGTTTTTGAAGTACATTTAAGAGTTTATCAATATCTGCAATATGGAGACCTGTTGTAGGTTCATCTAGAATATACATTGTTTTGCCATTGCTGCGTCTGCTCAGCTCAGTTGCCAGTTTTACCCTTTGGGCCTCGCCCCCTGACAGGGTAGTTGCAGGCTGACCCAGACGAATATAACCCAGTCCTACATCCTGCATTGTTTTGAGTTTTCGGTAGATTTTTGGCAGATTGGCAAAAAACTCTGATGCCTCATCTACAGTCATTGCCAGCACATCTGAAATGGTTTTCCCTTTAAACTTGATTTCCAGGGTCTCCCTGTTGTATCTTTGCCCCTTGCAAACCTCACAGGGAACATACACATCTGGAAGAAAGTGCATTTCTATTTTTATTATCCCATCACCCTTGCACGCCTCGCACCGGCCGCCCTTTACATTAAAGCTAAAGCGACCAGGTTTGTAACCCCTTGCCCGGGCATCAGAGGTCTGGGAAAAGATTTCCCTTATTCCATCAAATACCCCAGTATAGGTGGCAGGATTTGACCGTGGAGTTCTGCCTATGGGAGACTGGTCAATATCAATTACCTTATCCAGGCAATTAATGCCTGTTATTTCCTTGTGTTTTCCAGGCCTGGTCTTGGCATTGTGAAGGGAAGCCACCAGTTTTTTATATAATATTTCATTAATCAATGTACTTTTACCGCTGCCAGATACACCTGTTACACAGGTAAATAAGCCCAGGGGTATTTCCACATCTATTTTCTTTAAATTATTCTCCTCAGCACCCTTGATAATAATGCGTTTCCCATTGCCTGCCCGTCTAACAGAAGGTACATGAATCTGCTTGATTCCATTTAAGTACTGTCCTGTAATGGATTCCTCACAGGCCATGATCTTATCAATGGTACCTGCTGCTACCACCCTGCCGCCATGGGCACCTGCCCCAGGGCCAATATCCAAAATATAGTCAGCCTCACGAATGGTATCCTCATCGTGCTCCACGACAATTAATGTATTGCCTATATCTCTTAAATGTTTAAGGGTCTTCAGCAGTCTCTCATTGTCCTTTTGATGCAGACCAATGCTTGGCTCATCAAGAATATATAAAACTCCAACTAAACTTGACCCTATCTGGGTTGCAAGTCTAATTCTTTGGGCTTCACCTCCTGATAAAGTACCTGCTGACCTGTTCAGGGTAAGATAATCCAGACCCACATTAACCATAAAGGAAAGGCGTTCCTGAATCTCCTTGATAACCTGATGGGCTATGATTTTTTCTCTTTCTGTAAAGTCTACGCTCTTTAGAAAATCTAGTGCTTCAGCAACTGACAGCTGGGTAAATTCATATATATTCTTGCCCTGTATTAAAACTGACAGGGCTTCTTTTCTAAGCCTTGCTCCATTGCAAGCAGGGCAGTGGTTTGTACTCATGTATTCCTCAATTTCTGACCTTACCCAGTCTGATTGTGATTCCTTATACCTTCTCTCCAGATTTGGAATAACACCTTCAAAGCTGGAGTAATAGGTCTTATGGGTGCCAAAGCGATTCTTGTATTTAAACTTGATTCTTGTTCCTTTATTTCCATATAATACAATATGTTTTTGTTCCTGTGTTAATTCCTCGAAGGGAGTATTAACAGAAAAACCAAAATGCTCGGCTACACTTTCAAGCATTTGCGGATAGTAATTACTCGTTGATTTGCTCCAGGGTACAATGGCACCTTGAGCAATGGATTTGCCCCTATCTGGTACTATTAAATCCGGGTCAACCTCATTTTTAAAGCCAAGTCCGCTGCAGGCCTGGCAGGCTCCATAGGGACTATTAAAGGAAAAGGTCCTTGGATTTACCTCTTCAAGACTAATTCCACAATCCATACAAGCAAACTGTTCACTAAAAGTCAATTCCTTCCCATCTATCACATCAATCTTTACTATGCCTTCAGCAAACTTCAGGGATGTTTCCAGTGACTCTGCCAGACGAGTTTCAATTCCTTCCTTGATAACTATTCTATCAACTACCACTTCAATGGAATGTTTTTTATTTTTATCCAGGGTAATCTCATCATCAGCCAGGTTAAAAATTTCACCATTTACCCTTACCCTGGTAAAGCCATTTTTGCGCACTTCCTCCAGGAGTTTTAAATGTTCTCCCTTGCGCCCCCTTACAAGGGGAGCCAGAACCTGGATTTTCGTTTTTTCCGGTAAAAGCATGAGCTGATCTACCATCTGGCTTACAGTCTGCTGGGATATTGGTTTTGAGCATTTGGGACAATGGACCTTCCCCACCCTGGCAAACAATAGCCTTAAATAGTCATAGATTTCCGTAACAGTTCCCACAGTACTTCTTGGATTCCTGCTGGTGGTCTTTTGATCTATGGAAATAGCAGGAGACAACCCTTCTATATAATCTACATCTGGTTTATCCATCTGCCCCAGAAACTGCCTGGCATAAGCTGAGAGAGACTCTACATAACGTCTTTGACCCTCTGCATAGATAGTGTCAAAGGCCAGGGATGACTTGCCTGACCCGCTTAGCCCTGTTATTACCACTAGTCTATCTCTTGGTATCTCCACATCTATATTTTTCAAGTTATGTACCCTTGCACCTTTTACAATTAGTTTATTCTTTGCCATGATTTACACCGCCAATTTCCCTTAATTATCCCCATTTGAGTCTTAAGCCATGGGGACGGTTCCATCGTCTTCCCTTCGGACCTTCGTTGCACTACGGTGACGTTCGAACCGTCCCCATGGCTCCGTTAATTGCTAATTTTCGCTGTAGCACTAATTAGTAATTATTATTATTACACATAAAAATTATAACACTTGTTCCTTGGAGAGGCAATATAAGCCCCAGTTAACATATTTATCAATCAGCTAATATTAATACATGATAATTATGCCAAATGTTGCTAAAAAATGCAGGATTTTAGCAGATTATGGCGAATTGCTTTTAGTTAAAAAACAAAATGATCAAGTGTATCTACAAAAGTCCCACAAAAACTACATTTTATGAGGAGGATTTAGAGAAAGGTTGGTGAGGACGTTAGATCTAAAAAGGTACAGTTAGAAGGGAGCAAGCAAATTGAAAAAAGACAGCAAGAAAAAGCAAAACAAACAAATTAGCTCACGAGTGTCAATCAAAGCAAAACTAATCATCTCACTGCTATTTATAGTATTAATTTTCGTGGCCTCATCGGCTTTTAATTACAAGCAGCTCCAGGAAATAGAAACTAACCTGGAAAAACTCAATCAGAAAACCCTGATCTCCAGGTATGCAGCTGACCTGGCTGTTGCCAACAAGGAAGCATATGAATGTTTTGCAGAGCTCTATGTATTTAATAATTTAGATGCTGAAAGAAACTTTAAAAATGCACAAATGAAATTTAATTCTACCCTTAACGCTTTAAAAAGCCGGGTAGATCCAGCACAGGTATCTCAACTAGAAACAATTGAAACCATTTTTAATAATATGGCAAATCTTTTTGAAAACAACTTGCTGCCTGCATACCATGAGGGCAATGATTTTACCATGGTTTATGCCATAGAATCAGCTAGACACATTATGAAGGATTTAAATGTTACCATTAATAATCTAAATTCCCAGAGTCAGTCAGAATATGCTTTAAGCAACAAGGCAATACAGGGAGTCATTGCAGAAACAACCAATTATTCTCTCATGGGCCTGGGGATAGTTGTTTTACTTGTATTTATCATATCTGTAGTACTCTATTCATCAATTAACAAGCCGATAAAAAATATGATTGCCATCAGCAACCAGATTGCCAATGGAGATTTGACAGCAGAATTCAGCCAACATAAGGGCAAGGGAGAAGTTGCAAGATTTACGGCTGCATTTAAAAATATGCAGGATAACCTTAGAGGTCTGGTAAAAGACGTGTTGGAAATTGCTGAACAGGTTGGCACAAGCAGCTCCCAACTAGCATCAAATTCAGAAGAAACAAGCCAATCAGCTGCAC
The DNA here is from genome assembly GCA_018333845.1 of Clostridia bacterium. GTDB lineage: Bacteria > Bacillota > DSM-16504 > Desulfitibacterales > Desulfitibacteraceae > Desulfitibacter. The sequence continues at coordinate 9,140 of JAGXSK010000355.1, forward strand.
AGGTTGCCGCTACAGTATCAGAATTGGCCCAGGGTTCTCAAGAGCAACAAAACCTTGTTAGTGAAGCTGTTGATTTTATTAACAAGACAGCTGAAAGTATTGCTCTAGTTAATGATAAATCCAGGCAGATGGCTATAGGTACAGAAAAGGTTATTAATAAAGCTCAAAGCGGAAAAGAAATCATGGAAGAAATGATTTCTCAAATGCAGGCCATAAGTGCTCGTGTAAGTTCTTCAGCTAGTTCCGTAGCAGAACTTAAAGACCATTCAAAACAGATCGGCAGCTTTGTGGCAATTATTACTGCAATAGCAGAACAAACAAACTTGCTTGCTTTAAATGCGGCCATTGAGGCTGCAAGGGCTGGAGATCAGGGCAGGGGTTTTGCCGTGGTTGCCGAGGAAGTTCGCAAGCTTGCAGAACAATCCAATGATGCTGCCGGAGAAATTGGTGCTATAGTGCAAAAGATTCATCAGGAGACTGATAAAGCTGTTGCATCAATGGAAGAAAGCACCAGAGAAGTAACAGAAGGCACCCAGATAGTTAATGAGTCTGGAAAACAGTTTAATGACATTTTCAATGAAGTTAACAATCTTGTCTATTATATAAAGGAAGTAGAAACAATTGCGGCTAAAATAAATGCTGACAGCAACCACATGATTGAATCAGTTAATAACATATCTGCAATTACCCAGGAAAACTCCGCAGGTTTGGAAGAAGTTTCAGCTACTACCCAGGAACAAACAGCAAGTGTTGAAGAAGTATCATCTGCTGCAATAGAGTTAGCTGACCTATCCAAAAAGCTTCAGGAGGCTGTTAAAAGGTTTAAAATTTAAGGATATTGTTAAAGAACTGTACGCCAGGGGGACGGTTCCATCGTCTTCCCTTGGGACCTTCGTTGCACTGCAGTGACGCTCGAACCGTCCTCCCTGGCTCCGCTATATGAATATAAATATTAGAGGGCTGTTTAACAAATGTTTTTGTTCACAGCCCTTTGAATATTTTTCAATGGTTTTTTAAATAATAGATTATAGAAGTATTAACGAGTTTTAGTATTAGTCATACTGTCTCACTATAATTTAAAGGGAGTTTTAATATGGTTTATTTCCTTACATTTATTGCTTTAATACTCATATTCAGCACAGGCTTATGGCTTTGGATGAATAGAACCAATGCTCCTGTTCTTCGAAAGATGGTAGATGAAAATGTTCAACAGGAATTAATGGTAGATGAAAATGTTCAACAGGAATTAAGTGAGCAAATACTGCCTGAAGAACCAGAGGACTATGCCAAAGACAACAGGGATTATTTCAAAGATAAAAACTAACCTTTAAAATGACAGCAGCCAGCCTTTTAAGCTGCTGTCTTGGCTTTGCTTAAAAGGCTCCTGATATAGGGTATTGTCAGCAGTGCAAGGAGCAGGCCAGACCCCAGCCAAAAATCAAGGGGAAAAAAGAGCAGAAAATCCTACTTTTCCATAAGGGAGCACTGGGCGCCGCATTCTGAACATTTCTGTTTCAAAGCTCCTACTGGAGGCTCTCCTTTTATGCCTTTAACAAGCTCCATGATTTTCTCAACTTCCTGGTCTTCCCCCTCAACCACCATTACAACTGATCCTTCTGATCCACCTACTCCACCAGCTGAAATACAGTATGCATCAACTTCTGCCAGGATTTCCAGAGCCTCTATCTCAGTAACTGGCAAGCCATAGGTCACTGGCATCAGGCCAACTCGCATCCCAATAGCCTTGTCAAAGGTTTTAATTCCAGAAACATTAGCAGCCAGGTTAACATCAGGAATCATTTTTTCCAGCCCAACCGGCATAATTAAATGGCTTCCCCTTGCAACTATAATAGGCAATGCCTTTCCAATTGTACCTCCTACAGGATTAGCAAGGAGTACTCCTACAACTCCACTATTGTCAACTGCATTGCCTCCCTTTATGAAAACATCCCCGGCTTCCATTTTTTCAACTGCTTCTGCCCAGTTCATGGGGCTTTTTTCTCCATTGACGAGAACCACAGGAGCAATACGCTCCCTTTCAGGTGTTACACATTGTCTTCCCCTTGTAATTACTCCAGCTGTATACCTGACCTTATCCACCTTTTCTCCTGTTAATTCCTCCAGGACAAAGGCATTGGTTGTTCCTCCCCCTACAATTATCATGCCCTTTTTCATGGCGTTCTGTACCGCTGGAAGAAGAGCAACTGCTTTTGCCAACAGCCTTTTTGATTCTGAAGATGTAAATGTAAATACGGCTTTCATTATGTACTATACCTCCTATCTTTAATACTTAACCGGACACCAGCAAACAGGACATGGGGAACACCCTTTGTCTTGTTAAACTTGCTTCTGCAGATCAAAGATAATGTCCCTTAATTGAGCTGCCCTTTCAAAGTCCAGCCTCGAAGCTGCTTCCTTCATTTCTTTCTCCATTTGCTGTATTAAATCCTTTATTTCATGTTTGGCCATTTTGTTAATTTTCTGCCTGGTCAGATATTGGGCCTTATCCTCTGCTGCCCTTGATACCTCTAGCACCTTTCTTATTTCTTTTTTTACTGTTTCAGGTGTTATATTATGCTTCCTGTTAAAATCCATTTGTATGTTTCTTCTTCTTTCTGTCTCATCCATGGCCCTTTGCATTGAGCCAGTAATTTTGTCTGCATACATAATAACCTCGCCATCTATATTGCGTGCAGCCCTGCCTGTTGTCTGGATTAGTGACCTGTCTGACCGTAAAAACCCTTCCTTGTCTGCATCTAGAATTGCAACTAAAGACACCTCAGGCAAGTCCAATCCTTCTCTTAAAAGATTGATGCCTACCAGGACGTCAAACTCCCCAAGGCGGAGGTCCCTGATAATTTCCATCCTCTCAATTGTGTCAATGTCTGAGTGCATATACCTGACCTTGACACCCAATTCCTTAAAATAATCTGTCAGGTCCTCAGCCATTCTTTTTGTCAGGGTGGTAACAAGAACCCTTTGATTTTTCCCTGCCCTTTTCTTGATTTCGGCAAATAAATCATCCATCTGGCCTTTAATTGGCCGTACTGAAATAACCGGGTCCACCAGCCCTGTAGGCCTGATTATTTGTTCTACAGTCTGCTGGGTATGTTTTAACTCATAGGGTCCTGGTGTTGCTGATACGTAAATTACCTGGTTAGTTTTTCCTTCAAATTCAGAAAACCTTAAAGGCCTATTGTCTAGTGCCGAGGGCAGCCTGAATCCGTGTTCAACAAGGGTTTTCTTGCGGGAGTAATCCCCTTCATACATGCCGCCTATTTGGGGAACAGAAACATGGGATTCATCTATCACCAGGAGAAAGTCCTTTGGAAAGTAGTCAATTAATGTAAAGGGCGGCTCTCCTGGCGCCTTGCCAATAAGATGCCTTGAATAATTTTCAATGCCTGAGCAAAAGCCTATTTCCTGCAGCATTTCCAGGTCATATCTGGTTCTCTGCTCCAGCCTTTGTGCCTCCACCAGTTTATTGCTGTCCCTTAGCTCCTTGAGCCTATGTTCAAGCTCTGCCTCTATGCCCTTAATTGCTTCCTTGAGCTTGTCTTCTTCTGTAACATAGTGACTGGCAGGAAATATTGAAATATGGCTTCTCTGGGAAAGAACTTCTCCTGTCAGGGTATCTATTTCAAGAATTCGTTCAATTTCATCTCCAAAAAGTTCCACCCTAATAGCTTTTTCTGTAAAGGAAGCTGGAAAGATTTCAATGACATCACCACGAACCCTAAAGGTGCCCCTGCGGAAATCATAATCATTTCTATCATATTGGATATCCACCAGTTTTCTTAAGATTTTATCCCTATCATACTCTGCACCCTCACGCAGTGAAAGAACCAGGTTTTTGTAGTCAATTGGGGAACCTAAACCATAAATACATGAAACACTGGCCACAATAATAACATCTTCCCTTTCAAAAAGGGCACTTGTAGCTGAGTGGCGCATTTTATCTATTTCATCATTTAAAGAGCTGTCTTTTTCAATATAGGTGTCTGTATGGGGAATATAGGCCTCAGGCTGATAATAGTCATAATAACTGACAAAATACTCAACACTATTTTCAGGAAAAAACTCCTTAAACTCACTGCACAGCTGGGCAGCCAATATTTTATTATGGGCCATGACCAGGGTTGGTTTTTTTACTCTTTCAATAACCCTGGCAATTGTGTAGGTTTTCCCGGTACCTGTAGCACCAAGGAGTATCTGATGTTTTAAGTTTTTTTGGATGCCATCTGCCAGCTCTTCAATGGCCCTTGGCTGATCACCCTTGGGAGTATAATCTGAAACAACCTTGAAGGGTTTCATGCTCACACCCACCTCCTTCTATAATGCCAATGTCATGATTAAATAAATCTAATTTTTCATGAGGCGCATACCATTTGCTATAACTAAAAGTGCTGCTCCCGTATCGGCAAAGATGGCCATCCAAAGGGTAGCATTACCTGTAAGGGCAAGGGCTATAAATATTGCTTTAATCGCCAGGGAAAAAATAATGTTTTCTTTAATTATCCTGACAGTCCTCTTGCTGAGTTTTACAACATAGGGAACCCTGCTGATATCATCTGCCATTAGTGCAATATCTGCGGTTTCAATTGCTGTATCTGTACCAATGGTTCCCATGGCTATCCCAACATCAGCAGCAGCCAGGGCCGGGGCATCATTTACACCGTCTCCCACCATGGCAACCTTGCCCAAGGCTTTCATTTTTCTAATATAATCAAGCTTTTCCTGGGGAAGAAGGTCAGCCTTGTACTCTATTCCCATTTCATGGGCAGCCTTCTGAGCAGCCTGCTCATTATCTCCAGTTAACATGATGACCTTGCTTATTCCCAACTCCTTCAGCTGTTTTACAGTATCCCTGGCCTCTTCTCTAATACTGTCCTCAAAGGTTATTACTCCTTCAATATGGGTGGAAGTACCTATTATAACAATGGATTTTTCCTTTACCTTATCCTCTATTATTCTACTATACTCTAAATACCTGTCCTGGTCCATTATCTCTTTAAATAGTTTCATGCTGCCGGCATAATAGGCATTGACCCCAATATCCCCAGAAATGCCCTTGCCTGTGAGCTGTTTGAAATTACTTACCCCTCGCAGTTCAAGGCCTCTGCTTTCTGCCTCTTTAATCAGGGCTAGAGCAAGGGGATGGTTGGTCATTTTTTCTAAAGAAGCTGCGATTGTTAATAAATGGTTCTCGGGATTGTCTGACAGCATGTGCATGCTTTTTACCCTGGGTAAACCCTTTGTAAGGGTCCCTGTCTTGTCAAAGGCAACGGCCTTTAATGTGCCTATTAGTTCTAAATGGCTTCCACCCTTTATGAGAACACCATTGCTGGCTGCATTGCCAATTGCAGCCACCAGAGATACTGGAGTAGAGATAACAAGGGCACATGGGCAGGCAATTACTAAAAGCACCAGGCTAGAGTAAAACCACTGTTCAAAGGGGAGCCCCAGGACCCATGTGGGTATAATAGTTAGGAGCACAGCTCCCATAATTACTACAGGGGTATAATAATTGGCAAATCTATCCACAAGCTGCTGGACAGGTGCCTTTTCATTTTGAGCTTCCTCTACCAGGTGAATAATTCTTGCCAGGGTGCTTTCTTCACACCTCTTTTCTGTTTTTATTTCCAAATATCCATTAATATTTATAGTTCCAGCAAAAACCTGACTCCCAAGGTTCTTTTCAACAGGAAGAGATTCCCCCGTTATTGGAGACTGGTCAACAAAGGTAGTGCCCTTTATGATAATTCCATCCACTGGAATCTTATCTCCAGGCCGTACAATGACCACATGGCCTGGCTCAACCTCTGCAGCTGGTACAATCTTCTCTCTGCCATTTTCAATTATTACTGCCTGCTCGGGAGCTAGCTCCATTAATTGACTTATAGATCTTCTTGTTTTTTCCAGGGTCCTGTTTTCCAGGGTGTTTCCTATGGAAAACAAGAGCACTACTGCTGCACCCTCAACCCATTCGCCTATTGCTGCTGCACCAAAAACGGCTATAGTCATGAGCACATTCATGTCCAGGTTAAATGATTTTATAGAACTAAAAGCATTTCTAAAGATATAAAAACCACCCAAGATAATTGCCGCAGAATAAAAATAAATACTAGGTTCATGCAGCTTTAAAGCAAATTGTGCCACCACTGCAAATAAGAAAAAAATACCTGACAGGATAGTGAGCATTAAATGGCTATCTTCATGCCATTTGCTGGCTGCTGTTTTACCGTCAGCATTTTTCTCTGACACGGCACCATAGCCCATACTTTTAATTAACTTGATCAATTCATGTTCATTTACCTTATGTTTTATGACAATTTTCCCAGCATTAAAATTCAATTGGGCAAATAATACTCCCGGGTATTCTAAAATAGACTTTTCCAATTTGCGTGCACAGTCCAAACAACTTAACCCGCTAAGGCGTAATACTGTTTTTTGCAAGCCCAAACCTTCCAGGGCCAATTCTTTTGCTGTCATATTAAGGACCTCTCTTCTTCTGTAAATTTAAGAATATAGAATTCAGAATACAGAACTCAGAATAAAAATCTAAATGCTCTTATTCTGGCTCCTGACTACTGTATTCTGCTCTTTAGTTATGCCTCACGTGCTCCAGACCAGCTGTAAACAGCTGGTCTATATGATCATCATCTAGTGAATAATACACGACCTTCCCTGCCTGACGAAATTTTACCAGCCTGCTTGCTCTTAATAACCTGAGCTGATGTGAAACAGCTGACTGGGTCAATCCCAGAACTGCCACAATATCACACACGCACATCTCTGATTGGGAAAGAACATGGAGTATTTTTACCCTTGCAGGGTTGCTGAGGATTTTAAAAATGTCTGCCAGCTCCTGGGCCTCTTCTGGGGAAATCATTCCTCTTTGAACCCTTTCCACCACCTCTGCATGTATACAATTTACCTCACATAAGTCTTTTTTATCCATGATTACCTCCTGTATCTTTAAATTAGCGGTAGCCAGGGGGACGGTTCTCTTGGCTAAAACTGCAAACTTTAACCAAGAGAACCGTCCCCCTGGTTATACCTGGTTGTGTGTACATATGATAATGTTTTCATATGTATTAGTATATGCTTAAAGGATTGCTATGTCAATTTAAAAAAGCTAAGGTATTTTAAAAACCACCCGTAGTTCACAGTGAACAGGGGTGGTTTCATGTTTTACAGGCTATTGGTATTATTGAGTTTTTCTATTTCCTCTTCAAGGCTTTTCTGTAAGCCCTCTAGTATTTCATACATCTTGGAGCTATTAGTAGCTTTTGCATATATCCCATCAAGCTTGTCAAGGAATGCCTTTACATCTTTAAAGGTGCGTACAGCCTGGTCCTGGGTTAACTCAAATTCTTCTTCAAGGCGAGCCGCCTTTTCAGAAGAACCAGCAACAACCTCATGAGCAATACACTCCAGCATATCAACCACTACATCACCAATTCTGGTGGGCTCCACCAGATGGGGTGGGGTGCCATGAATTACTGCCACTTTCAATTGTGGTATAACCGCCATGTCAAACTTGTTTGGATCAAGGGCACAATGATAAATATCCACATCATAATTTCTTCTGCTAGCTTCTTTAACTACCTTTTCAATGAGGGTAGCCTTGCCTGTTCCCGGCTGTCCTTTTAAAATAAATCTTCTGGTACAAGCAGCAGTGATTTCATTGATAAAATTAACAGAACCTTCAAAGCTTATGCTGCTTGCAAAAAGATGACGGATCCTTGGCCTGGCATCCTTAAAGATTGCATTTAAAACCTTCCCAGCTTTTTCATCAGCTTTATCAGGTTTTAATCCGACAGCATAAAGCTTTTCCCAATGGTTGTGGATTTCTCTTGCCGTTTTAAGATAGCGAATACCTTTATCCATGACAGTCATCATCTTATTTGTCAGCTGCACTATTTCTTCTCTGCATTCATCTAGTACCTCTTTATCCCAACACTCTTCCAGGTTGATTGTTTGCTCAACCACTCCTGGATATTTCGAGACATGCCTGTGGGGGTATGTTCCATCAATTACAGCAGTCTTAATGGCCGCAATAATAATTCCATCCACCTTTTTATGATCCATGCCGCATATGATATATTCAACGGAAACTCCCATATTATTTAAATACGCTGCTGTTTTCTTGAGGTAATCAGATTTTATTTCATAGGTTCCACCTGAAAGTATATAAATTTTTCGAAGTCCAGACAAAACTGAATCAGTATATGAAATAAAACCATCTGCAGTAATAGCCTCGGCAAAAATCGGGACATTTTTTCCACTTGCATTATCCATAAGCCTCTCCCCCTTACTTATGTTCTTTCCAGTGCCTCACCTCTCCTACCACTCAGGTTTATCTCCCTTTTTGAACTTCTTAACAATATTTTGAATAAATCTTGCCAGCATGCCCTTGGCAGAAAGTGTGACTTGAGCACTATCTGTAGGTTCAGGCACTGGAATAATACCAAGGGATTTCCCGGGTTTTAACCAGAGGATCTCACGATATATTCTATTATCGGTATTTTTAACATATTCAATCTCGACAAAATTATAGACAGTTTGCAGGAGGGCTGCCAGGTGATACCTGTTTTCAACCCTCATACTGTTGATAGATAAAATAATGTCACCACTGCAGATACCCATTTTCATGGCTGGTGAGCCTTTGACAACATCCAGCAGCCTGACCCCAACATCTGAAGCTACATACAGGGGTTTCCCCTGCATTTCATTTCTTTTGCCCAGGTAAATGGTTAGTTCGTGGCCAAGGGCACCAAATAAAGCTGGCAGTATTGCCAGGTAAGGATGATGGGAGGCAATAACTGCAAGTATAAATAAAATAATACTATATACTGATAAAAGTGCCGCAGTATGATAACTTTTCTGCTGGGGATTCATTGTCATGGCAATGTCACCATATCCAAGGGCGGCAATTACAGGGAGCATGGCATAATAACTTTGTTCTGGATTTATGGGCTCAAAGGATTTAATGAGGGGCCACCAGTCTGGCATTGGTACAATTTCACCGGCAGGCACACCTGTGACAACTACAAGGGCAACAATGGGTATGGGCCAGAATTTCTGTAAAGTAAAGGCTCCCACTGTTTCTCCCTTATGATTTTTCGTATAAACAGGCATTGCACCTAAATGGCCGCTTGCTACTATTAAAAAACTTTCGATTAAATGCAATATGGCCACCAGACCCATTAAATGAGCTACCTCAATTTGAGGCCATCCAAACAGTAAATAACTTAAGGATATGATACTGCCTGCATAGGAAAAGCACAAGAATCTTGGGCTTACCAGGAGCAGTAAGATAGCCACTGCCCATAAAAATCCAATGCCTATATTGGTAATGGTTATGCCTCCTATTATCATTAGCAAGGCACCAATAATTCCTCCTAGTATGCCATGTATAACAGCAATTGTTACCTGCTGCCACACAGTCTCGTCCTTTACTCCAAATAGTCTTTCCTTATGCCCTGCAATGCGTCGGTATTGCAGGGCTATTAAGAATACAATGACCCAAAAAAATGGAGAAAGCATCAAAAATCCAAAGGATTTCAAGATCATGGATATAAGGTCAATTATAAAAGAAAATGCCACTATTCTATCACCAACTTTTGCCGAAAGCTTAAATCAGATGGAACTGCAGAACCTGATTTAAGCTTTCAATGTTTTAATATTCTATTCTAAAGTATTTAGTTCTGTTCTATTGTCTTTTGTTTTTTCGCCTGTTCTTTATTGCATCAGTTTAATTGATTTTTTGCTTTAATATTTCAATAGCCTTTTGCAGCTGGGGATCATTAGCCGGGTCTGGAGCATCCTGTAATGCTTCCAGGGTTTCCTCTGGAGTTAAAATAATTTCAATGTCTGGCTCTATCCCTTTTTCATTAATATCTCTTTCTCCTGGAGTAAGGTATCTGGCAGTAGTCAGCTTTAATGCAGCACCGTCACCTATTGGGAACAGGCTCTGAACGAGTCCCTTGCCAAAGGTCTTTTCGCCTACTAATATTCCCACACCTGTATCCTGTATG
>JAGXSK010000356.1 GCA_018333845.1 Clostridia bacterium
ATATTAGAAGGGCAGCAGTATTAGATGTTGGAGATGGCATGTCTGAATACGAGCTTAAAAAGCATGTGAAAAAAATAGCGGCAAAAAATCGCAGCCTTGATGAACTAACCAGTTTTATGGGTGCTGGAGCCTATGAACACTATATTCCAAGCTTTATCGATCAACTGCTTTTAAGGTCAGAGTTCTATACAGCCTATACTCCCTATCAACCAGAAATCAGCCAGGGAACCCTGCAGGCCATATTTGAATATCAGACCTTAATCTGCGAGCTAACCGGAATGGACGCTGCAAATGCCAGTGTATATGATGGAGCAACTGCAGCTGCAGAGGCAGTTAGCATGGCTGCAGCAGCTGCCAGACGCAGCAAGATACTATACTCTAAAGGCTTGCATCCTGAATATATCCAAACCCTTAAAACCTATGCCTGGGCACAAGGCAATGAAATGATAGGCGTTGACTTGGACAGGGGGATTACTTCAATAACTGAAGCAGAAGCAAAGATGAGCAAAGATATTGCCTGCATAGTTGTACAATATCCTAATTTTTATGGTTGTGTGGAAGAATTACAGAAACTAGCAGAAATAGCCCATGACCAGAAGGCTCTTCTAATTGCAGTTAATAATGAACCTGTTGCCCTGGGATTGTTAAAAACCCCTGGAGAGCTGGGTGCTGATATTGTGGCTGGTGAGGGGCAATCTCTTGGGAATCCTGTTGCCTTTGGAGGACCCCATTTAGGATATCTGGCCGCTGCTGAAAAGTATGTTAGAAGGCTCCCGGGAAGAATAGTTGGCAGGACACAGGATATTGACGGCAAGCCAGGTTTTGTATTGACGCTCCAGGCCAGGGAACAGCATATAAGAAGAGAGAAGGCTTCCTCAAATATCTGCTCTAATCAGGCTTTATGCGCCCTTGCTGCCAGCATGGCAATGTGTGCCATTGGCAAGGAAGGCTTGAGGGAAATGGCAGAAACTAATCTGCAAAAAGCACATTATGCCTTTAAGAAGCTTACTTCCATAAAGGGAATAGAAGCAGCCTATCCCCATAGACCTTTTTTCAATGAATTTGTATTAAAAGTACCAGTACCTGCCTCGGAAATAATTGGAACCCTGGCAAAAGAGGGAATACTAGCTGGTGTTGACCTTGGCAAATTTGATGCCCACCTGTCTGATCACCTCTTGATATGTGTTACAGAACTAAGAACAAGGGAAGAAATAGACCACTTTGCTCAAAGATTGGGGGGTGCAGTATGAGAGAACCTGTAATATTTGAAAAAAGCAAACAAGGCAGGAGGGGTTGTTATTTGCCTCCATGTGATGTGCCTTCCCAGCCACTAGAGGAACTGATGCCCAGGGATTATCTAAGGGACAAAAAAGCCGAGTTTCCTGAAGTTGCTGAAATAGATGTGGTGAGGCACTTTACAAGGCTGTCTACTTACAACTATGGAGTGGATACAGGCTTTTATCCCCTTGGTTCATGCACAATGAAATACAATCCAAAGGTCAATGAAGAACTATCTAGATTAAGTGGTTTCGCAAAACTGCACCCTTACCAGCCTGAGGAAATGCTTCAAGGAGCCCTTGAACTTATGTACAACCTTGAAAGGGATCTGGCTAATATAGCTGGAATGGCCAGGGTCAGTCTGCAGCCTGCTGCAGGTGCCCATGGCGAATTAGCAGGTATAATGATTATTAAGGCATACCATGAAAAACGTGGAGATACAAAAAGAGATAAAGTTATTGTCCCAGACTCAGCCCATGGTACTAACCCTGCAACTGCTGCAGTAGCAGGCTACAAGACTGTGGAGGTACCCTCCAATTCCAGAGGCGAGGTTGATTTAGAAGCTCTGGAAAAGGTCCTGGATGATACAACTGCAGCCCTTATGCTTACCAATCCAAATACACTTGGTATCTTTGAAAGTCAAATAATACAAATTGCTGAAATGGTTCACAAGGCGGGGGGCCTGCTATACTATGATGGTGCCAATATCAATGCAGTCATGGGATATGCCAGGCCAGGTGATATGGGCTTTGATGTGGTGCATTTCAATCTTCATAAAACCTTTTCCACTCCCCATGGGGGTGGTGGGCCAGGTTCTGGTCCAGTAGGTGTTATGGATTATCTAGAAGAATTTCTGCCAGTTCCCACTGTTGAGAAAAGAGAGGACGGCACCTATTATTTAGATAGTGACAGGAATAATTCCATTGGCAGGATAAAGGGTTTTTATGGTAATTTTCTGGTAATGATAAAGGCATACTGCTATATAAAGGCATTAGGAAGCAGTGGCCTTAAAGAGGCAAGTGAAAGTGCAGTTTTAAATGCCAACTACCTCATGGAGCATCTTAAGAAAACGTACCATCTGCCTTATGATAGAACCTGCAAGCATGAATTTGTGATTAATTCAAAAACAGTTAAGTCCCAGGGAGTTCATACTGTGGATATAGCTAAAAGGCTGCTGGACTATGGCTATCATCCGCCAACAGTTTACTTTCCCTTGATTGTAGAAGAAGCAATAATGATAGAACCTACTGAAACAGAAAGTAAGGAGACATTGGATGAATTTATACAGGTAATGGAAAGGATTCACGAGGAGGCTTTAACCAACAAGGAATTACTGCTAAATGCTCCGCAAAAAACCCTTGTTCGTAGATTGGATGAAGTATCAGCAGCAAGAAATCCTGTTATCAGGTGGAGAAGGGACGAATAGGGTTGGAAACGTGGAGGTTTATCAATACAGACTATAATGATGGCTTTTACAATATGGCTGTTGATGAGGCCATACTTAATAGTGTGATAGAGGGCAAATCGCCTCCTGCTATACGTTTCTACAAATGGAACCCTCCTGCTGTTACCCTGGGATATTTTCAAAGGGCGGACAGGGAAATTGACCAGGAGCTTTGCCATGCTAAAGGTATTCAGGTTGTACGAAGATTGACTGGCGGCAGGGCAATTCTTCATGACAAGGAGCTTACCTACAGCATAGCAATCAGCGAAAAAGAAAAACAAGTGTCCGGCAGTATAATTGAGTCCTATTTGAAAATCAGCAGGGCCCTGGTAAAGGGATTAGGCGGCTTTGGAATAGAAGTGGAAATGATGGCAAGGCCATGTAAGGAAAAAGGTTCGGCTGCCTGTTTTGATGCCCCGTCCTGGCATGAGATTGTCTGGCAGGGAAGAAAGCTGGTGGGTAGTGCCCAGACAAGAAAGCATGGGTGCCTCCTGCAGCATGGTTCTATACCAATGGCTTTAGATGTGGAACTGCTTTTTAGTCTTTTAAAAATATCTAACAACCAGGCAAAACAAAGGCTGAAAGAGAATTTTCGCAAGAAAGCCGTTTCCCTGGAAGAAATACTGGGAAAAGAGATTGACTGCTGGGATCTTGCAAAAGCCCTGGCTGAAGGGTTTAGCCAGACATTTAATATTCATGTGCGTTGGGATGCACTCACCAGGGAAGAAGAGGTAAATGCTATAACCTTAAGGGAAACAAAATACAGCCAGAGCACCTGGAATAATGGAACTACAAATATACCCCGGCCATAGGCTGGGGATATTTGATTCTTTTGGTATCTTTTAGAGCAAACACTTAAAATGTGATGAATTAGGTGATATAATAATATACTAAAACATAACCTAAAAAACCAGGTGGTGAAGACTTATCATGAAAAGAGTAAATTTTTATGACCAGTCACTAAATCGTTTATGGGATCAGGTAATAGAGATGGGTGTAAATGTGGAGAAGCTGCTGGAAGAAGCTCTAGATTCTCTTGTAAATAAGGATCCTTCTAAATTAACCCATATCAATGAATTAGAGGAAACCATAGATAAACTAAATGAAAAGATTGAAATGCAGGCTCTAGAATTAATATCGCTGCAGCAGCCCACGCCAGAAGACCTGAGAAAACTTGCTGCCTTCATGAGGATTATTAAGGAGCTTGAAAGGGTTGGAGATCTGGGAGTAAACCTTGGGGAGGCTGTTGTAAGGCTGGAAAAAATGGGAGATTATTTTAAACCATTAATAGATATACCAAAGATGTGCAGACTGGCAATAGAAATGATTTGCAAGGCGCTGAAAGCCTATAGAAATCAGGATACTTCCTTGACAGAAGAAATATGTCTCATGGAAGAAGAGGTTGATGAAATGTATGGTTTTCTTAAGGATGAATTAGTAGAATATATGAAAAAGGATGTTAAATATATTGACCAATCCTGTCAGTTTCTTTTAATTGTCCGGGATCTGGAACGAATAGGCGACCATGCAGAGAATATTGCTGAAATGGTCAATTATATGGTAGTGGGCAAAAAAACATTATGTGATTAGAAGGGATCAGTATACAAATGTTTTTTATTATCTTAGGTTTGCTTGGAGGTCTAGGCCTATTCCTTTATGGCATGCAGCTGGCCAGTGAGGCCTTGCAGAAATACTCGGCACGCAAAATTAAAAATATATTTTCCAAACTAACCAGAACTCCTGCCAAGGGAGTAGGCGTGGGTATTCTAATTACCTTTTTGCTCCAGAGCAGCAGTGCAGCTACTGTGCTTTTAGTTGGTTTTGTAAGTGCTGGTCTCATGTCCTTTTCCAATGCCATAGGTGTAATAATGGGTTCGGCCATAGGAACAACCCTTACAGTCCAGCTAATAGCCTTTAGAATAACTGATTATGCATTGCTGCTGGTTGCTGTTGGAGCTGGACTTCTTATTTTTTCGGATAAAAAAAGAGCAAAATATGTAGGTCAGATAATCCTGGGCTTTGGCCTTATCTTTTATGGTATGGGAGTTATGACAGCTGCAATGAATCCCTTAAAGGATAATGCTGCCTTTACAAATTTAATGCTTGAATTAG
>JAGXSK010000357.1 GCA_018333845.1 Clostridia bacterium
TAGTCATGGCAGGGGGAGGTTCTCTCTTGTGGGGACTGGATGCACTGGTCAGCCTTGAGACAGGCATGCCTGTTCACCTGGCTGAAGAACCATTATCGGCTGTTGCCAATGGAACTGGAAAGGTACTAGAGAATATTGATATGCTTAAAAGGGTATTAATACCTAATAAAAAACTGGGTTAGAGATGTAGGTGTGTGTAAATGGCACGTAAGGTTTCCAGAAAAAAGAGTATAATTGCAGGTATTATACTTGTAGCTATACTTCTTGCTGGTATTAGATTTACAGCAGCAACCAACAGGACACAGTTGACCCAACTGGAAATTATTCTTCGTGATTCTATAGCCCCGCTTTACAGCGGGGTTATGCAGGTTTCTAGTGTAATAGTGAATATGGGAAACAGTATAACCCTATATAATGAACTTTTGGAAGAAAATAGATATTTAAAAGAGCAGGTTAGGCTTCTATCCTTGCAAAACAGTATAATGGAAGAATACCGCCTGGAGAATCAGCGGCTTTCTAAACTTTTAGATTTTAAAGAGACCCATGGAGATGAGCTAAATCTGGTTGCCGCAAAGGTAATAGGCAGAAATCTTGGCAACTGGTTTGATACAATTATTGTTAACAAGGGTACAAATCATGGCATTAGAGTTAACATGGCTGTGATTAATTATCAAGGTCTGGTGGGCAGGGTAGTTGCCACCTCAAGAAACACTGCTGAGATTATGCTCTTGCTGGATAGAGAAAGTGCTGTTGGTTCAATGGTTCAAAGAAGCAGAACCTTTGGAGTGGTTGAATCCACTACTGCCGGGGATTATCCTCTGCAGATGATTCATATGACCCATGATGCCCCAGTGGATGTAGGTGATGTTATTATAACTTCTGGTTTAGGAGAAATCTTCCCAAAGGGCTTGAAAATTGGTTATGTTGCTGAAGTGATAATGGCACCTACCCGTCTTGTTAAACAAGCAATGGTCATTCCCTATGTGGAATTTAATAAATTAGAGGAAGTAATGGTTATTACAGAGGTTAAGGAGCTCCCAGATGATGAAGAATTGGGAGAGGGTGAAGTTGAGTGAGACATGGATTTAGTATGGGATTTTTACTGGTTTTAAGTCTGGTGCTCCAGACTACTGCATTTAATTATCTTGCAGTAGCTGGAGTAAAGCCTGATTTGCTTTTGATTATTGTAGTTTTATATGGACTACTTTATGGAAAAAAGGCAGGGATTTTAGGTTTTATTTATGGCCTGGTGGAAGATTTGCTTGTTGGACGTTTCATAGGCTTTAATGCTTTAACCAAGGGCTTGATGGGATTATTAATTGGGTATCTGGAACCAAAGCTTTTCAAGGACCATATCCTGGTGCCTGTTGTTGTTCTTTTGTTGGGAACCTTTGTACATGGTGCATTAGCCTATATGATTGGCTTGATAGTCGGACTTTATTCAACTTTTGAGTTTGAAGCCTATTTAAGAATTATAATTCTACAATCCATATATAATGCATGCTTGGCTCCCTTTTTATATGGAAAGTATTATAAAATTAGCATGGAAAGATTTGTCAAAAAATTGAGGAGGTAAGGGGCAATGACCCTTTCTCGCAAAATACTGCAAAAAAAACTAACTGTATTTTTATATATAATTGCTTTGATGTTTGTGATTCTTGTTACACGGCTTTTTCAGCTGCAGATAATTAATGCCCATGAGTTTAGGACACAATCAGAAGAAAATCGCATTAGAATTATTTCCAAGGAAGCAAGACGGGGAGATATAATTAGTGCAGATGGTAAAGTATTAGCTACCAGCATGCCTGTCTTTACAATATCCATTTCTCATTTGACTGACAGGAGCAAACAGCAGAAGGTAATAGAAAACCTGGTTGAAATTCTAGATGACCCCAATCTAGATCAGGAAGTTATCAATGAAAAATTAAAGGGCCATACAAGAAAATTTGAGCCTTTAGAAATAGTTACCTTGCAGTGGGATGAACGAGGCATTGAAACTATTACAAGATTGGAAGAAAGAAGGGGTGATTTGCCCGGAGTTGTAATTGAGGAAGTGCCCCATAGATATTATCCCTTTGACAGCCTGGCCGGGCATATTTTGGGTTATGTAGGACAAATCAGCCAAAGGGAGTTAGAAATTTTTCAAGAACATAATTATAGTATAAATGATAAAATTGGCAAGACAGGGATAGAAAGGGTAGCAGAATTAATGGATATTAATGGAACTCCTGCAGGGCTAAGGGGTAAAAAGGGTGTACAACAGGTAGAGGTTAATGTCAGTAATAGACCAATTAGAGAGCTTGTTAATATTCCATCAACACCAGGAAATAATGTTCTGCTAACCCTTGATGCCCAGCTGCAACAAGCAATGGAAACCGCCATGGATGAGGTCATTGAAAGGGTGAAAAAGGAGAATCCCAAGGCTGGTGCAGGTGGTGCCGTGGTTATTGATATAAAGACAGGGGCCATACTGGCTCTTGCAAGTAAACCAGACATGAATCCTAACGACTTTGTCGATGGCAGCTTTAATGAAAAAAGAGATTATTACAATGATCTTACACTCAAACCGGAGTTTAACAGGTCTGTTCGCGGCACTTATCCTCCTGGCTCTACATTTAAGATGGTTACCCTCTTGGCAGCCCTGGAAAATAATGCTGTTAACCTAAAAGATTCAGTTGTGTGCAGTGGCGCCTACTGGAGGCCTCCCTTCATCAGGTGTTGGGGAGTTCATGGCAGGGTTGACTTCCACAGGGCGTTAGCCGTTTCCTGCAACACCTATGTGCAAAATGCGGCTCACCTTACGGGAATTGATAGTATTGTCAACATGGGTAAGCAGTTTGGCCTGGGGATGAAGACTGGATCTCCAGACATACTTGGTGAGGAGGCAGGCATTTTACCTTCTCCTGAATGGAAGAAAGGCATAAGTGATATACTGGTCAAAAGAAAGTTTGAAAAGCGGAGAGATAATCTAGAAAAAAAATATCAAACCTTAAGGGGAGAAGCCAGGACCTTTGAAGAGTTTCAAGAATTGGATAGACAAAGGGATAGGGAACTTGCAAATTTAGAAGCACAATATAGGATTGAATATAATTTTGAAACCAACTGGCATCCCTTTGATACCTATAATACATCAATAGGCCAGGGCTCAGTAAACCTTACAATACTGCAGCTTGCAAACTTTACTGCAGCCATTGCCAACGGGGGCACCAGATATGTCCCTTACCTTATAGACAAGATTTTATCTCCACAGGGTGATGTTGTGGTGGATTATGAACCAGAAATAGCTGGGGTTGCTGAAGTTTCTGCAAAAACCCTGGAAGAGGTTATAAAGGGTATGCATGATGTTACCAGGCCTGGGGGAACAGCCTATTACTTGTTTAGAGAATTTCCGCCTAATGTTACTGTAGCTGCAAAAACTGGAACTGCACAGACAGGTAGAGTGGGGGACGATAAAAGAAAGGATTTCCATGGAGTCTTTGTTGCCTTTGCTCCTGTAGAGAATCCTCAAATAGCCTTTGCAGGTTTAATTGAATATGGTCGAACTGGCAGTGCCAGTGCGGGATATGTTGCAAAAGCAGTTTTTGAGGAATATTTTGGCTTAAATAAAACTGAATTGGAAGAAGAAATGCTAATGAATTTGGCAGAATAGCCTGGAGGTTTTTCCATACTGTCACAAATTGATGTAAAAACAAGGAATTTTGTTCCTTGTTTTTTTCTTAAATTGCAGGAATTGGTGTTTATTCGTAGAAAGTTATTGTAGTCCATTCAAGAATCATGATTCATGAGTCATGAGGCAAGAGGCAAGAAACCTCTGACGCCTTGCAGCCTGCCTTATGTCGGGGGAGCTGGTAAATATTATGTCAGATAAAAAAGCAGATTATGTAAAACAGGAGATGACAGAACTGGCAAAAACAGCAAGTAATTGTAATATTCCAGACAATGAAACAATTTTGGTGCAAAGAACTATTCGTTCTGGGCAGACAGTTCAGTATTCAGGACACATTGTCATACTTGGAGATGTTAACCCTGGAGCTGAAATTATTGCCGGTGGCAATATTATGGTCCTGGGTTGTTTAAGGGGAATTGCCCATGCAGGTGCCCTTGGTAACCAGTTAGCAGTTGTAGCTGCTTTTAGGCTAGAACCTACCCAGCTTAGGATAGCCAATCATATTACCCGGGCACCAGATGGAGAAAAGTGGCAGCCCCAGCAGCCTGAGGTAGCCAGGATTAAAAATGGAGTAGTGGTTATCGAAAAGCTGCAATCAATGGGTGAACGTTACCTGAATTTTTGTTAACTTAAATCACTAACTTAAGGGGGAAATAATATGGGAGAAGTAATAGTTATAACATCTGGCAAAGGAGGAGTGGGTAAAACTACTACAACTGCCAACATTGGGACAGGATTAGCATCTTTGGGTTACAAGGTTGTTATGGTGGATACTGATATTGGACTGCGTAACCTTGATGTTGTAATGGGACTAGAAAACAGAATTGTTTATGATATTGTTGATGTTGTCCATGGACACTGCAGATTAAAGCAAGCCTTGATCAAGGACAAGCGTTTTGAGGATTTATTCCTATTGCCTGCTTCCCAGACCAGGGATAAAACTTCAGTAACTCAAGAGCAAATGCGAAAGCTATGTAAAGATCTCAAGGAAGAATATGACTATGTTTTAATTGACTGTCCAGCGGGCATAGAGGGTGGTTTTAAAAATGCTATAGCAGGTGCAGATAAAGCTATTGTAGTTACAACTCCCGAGGTTTCAGCTGTAAGAGATGCCGACAGGATAGTTGGTTTATTAGAAGCTAATGATCTGAAAAATCCCAAACTAATCATTAACAGAATCCGTCCCCACATGGTGAAAAAGGGCGACATGATGGATATTGATGATATGATTGAAATTCTGGCAATTGAGCTTTTAGGTGTTGTGCCAGAAGATGAATTTATAGTTGTTTCAACCAATAAGGGTGAGCCTGCTGTTTTGGACAAGAATTCAATGGCTGGACAAGCCTATAGGAATATTTCATTAAGAATAACTGGTGAGAATGTTCCCCTTATGCAGTTAGATGTTAATGTAGGGATAATGAAGAAACTTCGTAAACTTATAGGATTTTAAAGAACATAAAGGGGGCGTAGGTTATGCTACAGTTATTACAGCGGATATTGGGGGTTGGTTCACCCTCAAGCAAAACAATTGCAAAGGAAAGGCTGCGCTTGGTATTGCTCCATGACAGGACAAGCATTCCACCCCATGTAATTGAGGCTCTTAAAGGGGATTTAATA
>JAGXSK010000358.1 GCA_018333845.1 Clostridia bacterium
CTTAGTTTTCCGGCATATACTAGCTTAATGTGCTTGTTATCCAGGCCACATTTTCCTGGATAGAAGATGTGGGAGCTAAAACCCCCGCCGGCAACAAAAATCCTGTCTTCAGGTATTCTGTAGCAATTACTAATCTCTTTTTTTTGAAATTGTGTCAGAGCTGCAATTGCATCTAGTTTTGAGCATCCTTCAACAACCTCTTTATAAAAACTCTTTTCCTGTTTTAGCAGCCTTATATCAGTTCCATGGCATATTCCAACAATAGGAATGTTAGGAGCCATATTTGCTGCTAAAGAAGTAAGGAGCCATAAATGATGACTAATTATGATATCTGGAGCAAATTCTTCAAGTGCCTTTTTTATATTACTAGTAAAGGCTTCTTTCCACTGATGGTATTTTATGCCAGCAAGGTCCTTGTACTGGGTACTTTCATATGGCATTACATTACTCATGCCCACCACTGGAAAAGGCAAACTGCTGGTTTTAAAGACTACTGGGTATACTATGATTTCTCCGTTTTTAATAAAGGCAGCAATGTTGTCCTGTGCCGAAGCCCCAAATATAACAGCCTGTTTATAACTGTTATTGTGAGCTTCCTGCAAAAAGGACTGCAAGTAGACACCACTTCCAGTAAAATCAGGTTTTTGGGAGTAAATGTGCAGAATTCGTTTCATGATAATCACCAGATTAATAGGTAGTTAGAACCTAAAATGCTGTTAAGGGCTAACTTTTATAATTAATTATAACTTAATTTTCTTTTAAAAACTAAATGTTTTATTTTCGCAAATTAATCAGCTTACCTTCTTCACCGAAGAGTTCTTAGGCTGCTAGCAGCTATTCATTATTTAGGAAGTGGTTACATGATAGTATATATTTATGATGGCACCTTCTCTGGCCTGCTGACTGCTGTCTATGAAGCCTTTTACCAGAAAGAAAAGCCTGGGCAGATATTAAAGGAATGGGATTATAGTCAGAATCAAAATTGGATTATCCACGATATTAAAAGAAAGACAGCCATAGTTTATAACCAAACTGAATGGGTAATGACAGAGCTGGAGGTTACTCAAGCCTTACCAATAGATGAAGAAGAATATCTCTATCAAAAGGTATGGAAAACATATTTTGATAAGATTACTATAAGAGAAAGAAAGAATCCCAGATTTCAAAAAAGCTTTATGCCTTCCCGTCATTGGAAGTATCTTGTAAAATAGAGAGGGGTGATTGAAATGGGCTATGTTTATGGACCTGTAAACAGCAGGCGGCTGGGATGGTCTCTGGGGGTGGATTTAACTCCTGGGAGGGTCTGCAGTCTTGACTGTATTTACTGTGAGGAAGCCAGACCAACAGCAGTTCTAACCTGTATCAGAGGAGAATATGCCCCTGCAAAGCAGGTCATAGAGGAGATAAGGGCAAGGGCAGTTCCAGGACTTGATTTTATAACCTTTTCAGGATCCGGGGAGCCCACACTCCATAGTGGGTTGGGTGAAATAATTGCTGTAATCAAAGATCTCGGCATTCCAATAGCCGTACTTACAAACTCAACTCTCCTAAACCAGGCGGATGTCAGAAGGGATCTGGATTTGGCTGATTTAATAGTACCCTCTCTTGATGCTGTTTCCCAGGATGTTTTTGAAAAGATCAATAGACCATGTTCCTCTGTAAGTGTCCATGATGTCATTGAAGGAATCAAGGCCTTTTGTAATGTGTATAAAGGCAGAATATGGTTAGAAGTGTTATTGGTGAAGGGGGTAAATGAACATCCCCAGGAGATGCAGAAAATAGCCGAAATAGCCAATACCCTGCCCATAGAGAGGATCCATCTAAATACTATCTGCCGCGGTACAACGGTTAAAAAAATTGAACCAGTTGCCAAAGATATATTAATCGAGTATAAAAAACTATTTAATATCCCCGTAGAAATATTTGTATAATTATTGCCAATACTAAAAGTATAATATTACGGATTTGCCTGCATGGCAATTTTGAAGGGAGCCTAAAAAGATGAACAGAAAGAAAAAGAGCTTCACGAAAGAGGCTTTATTCAAAGCTAGAGATATAAAGCATATTTACTCAGAAACCTTTGTGAAACCTATGGACCCCTGTGCTAAATCGGAAAATGCCTAATAACAAGAAAAATGCTTAACTCTTAATTCTTAAACCTTGCACATGCAGGGTTTTTGCTTTAAATGCCCATGTAATTTAATGATATAAAAAAAATTTGAATTATGATAATGTGGATATTTAGGTATTTAGGTACTAAAATATTAAACATAATATATTTTGATAAGGTATAGAAGTTTTTGAAGGAGGATTATCCATGGAAGAGGAGAAGATTTTAATTAATTCTAAACAGGAGAAAAGGACCTCTGCTGTTTATAGATATTTGAAGAAATGGCGTACTGACAACACATGTACCATTGTTGTACCCAATATACAAAATATTGTCTGGTCTTTTATTGCCGGGTTTTTAGGAATTTTATTGCTCTCCTATCTGGCTTTTGAGGCATATTTACTACCACTATTTGCTCCCTTTGGTGCATCAGCTGTACTGCTTTATGGAGCTTGTCATGCTCCCTTTTCCCAGCCTAGAAATTTAATTGGGGGCCATTTGTTAGCAGCACTTACCGGTGTGCTATTAAGGAAAAACGCTATCCTGAGTACTGGTTTTAATAAAAGTTTTAATGGGAGGTTACTAATGACAAGGTTTTTATCTAAGATCCAGGAAAGTAAGTGATTTTTGATATTGAAAATACAATATAGTATGGGGAGGGTAAAAAGATTGGCAAAGAAAAATATATTGGTATTGACTGGAAGTGCGAGGAAAAATGGAAATAGTGATAGGATGGCTGATACTTTTATCAAAGAAGCTCTCTCGGTTGGACATGAAGTAACAAAATTTGAAACTGCTAAAAAAGAAATCCGTGGATGCATAGCATGTGAAACCTGTTGGAGCAAAGGAAAACCATGTTCCTTTCAAGATGACTTTGATGAGCTGGCACCATTATTAGAAACAGCTGATGTCATAGTATTTGCAACGCCCCTATATTGGTTTACTTTTCCTGCGCAAATCAAAGCATTTATTGACAAGTTATATGCTTATGCAGGGAAAAACTGTTTACGTCCCTTGAAAATTAAAGAATGTCTTCTTTTAGTGTGCGGTGCCGATGATAATTTGAAAATATTTGATGGAATAATAGCAACCTATAAAGAGATTGCCCATTATATGAAGTGGGAAGACAAAGGTATTGTGGCAGTGCCAAAGGTTAATAAAAAAGGCGACATTGAAGCAACAGATGGACTAGTGAAAGCGAAAGAATATGGAAAAATGTTAGGCCAATAAATTGGCAAGTTTCTAGTTGAACTAATCCAGCAGGAAACTCCAAATGAGTTTAAAATTTTTGCTTATTTACATGAGAGTCGAAAGGAATATCATAGTAGCTAATAGAATATTTTTTATAAGTTGAGTGAAATCTCCTTATTTGAGTTCATACTTCTGACAGAGTATGAATATGGTGATTGGGATGATTATTTTGAAAAGAATTATTGAATCTCTTAAACTTTTTAAACCTAATAAGGCAAAGGCAAGACCGCTAGAGGCTATCCAGGTTGGTATTTCTCCTACTTGTAATCTAAAATGTACATTTTGCCCTACTGTTTACATGCCTGATACTGACCAGAGCCAAATGCCATTAGAGCTTTTTAACAGACTAGTGCCTTATTTTCCTATGGCTTATTGGGTTTACTTGCAGGGATGGGGAGAGCCTTTGCTAAATAAGCATATATGGAAAATGGCAGATATGGTAAAAGGGGCTGGTACTAAGGTTGGCCTTACAACAAATGGAACACTACTTAACGAGAATGCTATTGAAAAAGTGATATATCACAATATAGATTTGATATCCATATCCATTGTAAATGATACACCAGAAATTCACAACAAGCTGCGCAAGGGATCTGAATTTAACAGTATTATTGACAATGTAAGAAAACTTGTAGCACTTAAACAAAAAACCAATTCAACTTTATCAAATACACCAAAGATTAGTCTTTCCTATATGCTTACAACTGAAAGTATTAAAAATTTGCCTTCGATGGTGAAACTAGCTTGTGAACTTGGTGTTGACGATTTATATGCTGCAAACTTAGATTATGTGTTTAATAATGAAGCCGATGTCAGTAAAGTTTTTAGCTGGGATGAAAAACCTAATCAAGAATATACAACGCTGCTATCTCAAACCAAAGACTACGCTATAGCAAATAACTTTTCCTTTAGATACTGCAATATGACCCTAAAAGAGCAGGAGCCAGTTTGTAAGCTAGATCCTAATAAGTTTGTGTTTATTACATCCACAGGAGAAGTAACTCCCTGTACTTATCTTGGAAGAAAGATAAATCCAAGAATCTATAAAGGTAAAAGGTATGAAATTCCACAAAAATCCTTTGGCAATATTAAAGATAAAACATTTCAAGAAATATGGGATAAAAAGGAATATGTTGAATTTAGAGAGTGTTTCTCTAATAGAAATAATGAGTATGTAATGCTTGTAGAGGAATTTATGTACGCTGAGCAGAGTCTGCCTAAGATAAAGGAGTTTGAAAGAAAATATGAGAATGCTATGATAAAATATTCCTTACCTAAAGAATGTCAAAGTTGTGTAAAGATATATGGGATTTAAGTAATTTTCT
>JAGXSK010000359.1 GCA_018333845.1 Clostridia bacterium
CATATAATTATTGTTGATAAAAAAGGTTTTGTCCAGGCTTGTGATGCAATGCTTGGGCTTCCAACAGGGTATTTTTTTAAATCAGATGAATTAAGTAAGGCCTTTGCAGGTGAAATTATAACTAAAAGGGGTCATCACCAGCATTTTGATGTGCCCATGCTCTCGGTAGCCATCCCGGAATATATTGATGGTAAGGTTGAAAGAATCCTTATGATGTTTAAGCCAGTAGCACCTATTACCAATACAATTAACTCCATGAGGTGGTTAATTGTCTACAGTGCCATAATTGCAATTATTTTAGCTACCATTATCAGCTTTTTTCTTTCCAGAACATTATCAAGGCCGCTGCTGCAGATGAATAAAGCTGCTAATGAAATGGCTAAAGGTAATTTTGACCATAAGGTGACAGTTCAGACCAATGATGAGGTAGGATTATTAGGGGCAAGTTTAAACAACCTTTCTGAACAATTAAAAAACAAAATAAATGAATTGTCCCATGAAAAAGCAAAGCTGGAAAAGGTTTTAGAAAAGGAAAGGGCTATAGAACAAATGCGTCGAGATTTTATTACTAATGTTTCCCATGAATTGCGTACCCCTTTAAGCTTGATTCAAGGCTATTCAGAGGCAATTATTGATGGCATTGCCCATGATAAGGATGAGCAGAATAGATATGCCAAGATAATCTGCAAGGAGACAGCCAGGCTAAAGAATATGGTTAGCGAGCTCTTTGATATTTCAAGGCTCCAAACAGGAAATTTCACTTTAGCTATTACAAGGGTTGACATTGGAAACCTGATAAATAGTATTAAGGAAAAGTATGAAACAGTAGTACTAAATAAAGGGTTAGATTTTGAAACACGGATTGAAAATGGGCTTCCCAAAATAAATGCAGATTATGACAGGCTGCAGCAGGTATTAATTAATCTACTAGAAAATGCCCTTAATCATACTCCTGAAGGTAGAATTGAAATTAATGCTTATGCAAATAATAAACAACAGGTATGCGTGGAAGTGGCTGACTCCGGATGTGGAATACCCAGGGAGGATCTGGAACTGGTATGGGAAAGGTTTCATAAGGCTGATAAGTCAAGGAGTCGAAGTAAAGGGGGAGCGGGCCTTGGGTTGGCTATTGTCAAAAGCATTGTTGAAGCCCATGGTGGTAACGTATGGGTAAAAAGTCAAGAGGGAGAAGGAAGTGTTTTCGGATTTTGCTTGCCGGTAAATGATAATAATGGTGAATAGGCATCTTCTTTACGTTGGTTATATTTTAAGCTATCATGTAAATAAGCCCTTTGTTTATTCTCTAATTTAATTGAAAAAATCTTTTATAAAGGAGTGGTAAGATGAAGCCTTATAGATGTCAAATTTGTGGTGAAACCTATTTAGGAGAAAGAGAGCCTGACAGGTGTCCCTTCTGTGGTGCGGCAGGCAAACATCTTCTTCCTGCAGTAGAGTATTATGACTTTGGAAAAATTGAAATGTCAGAGGGAACCTATGAAGATTGTAAAAAAGCAGTTGATTTAGAATTGGACAATGCAGCTTTTTACAAGGCATGTGCAGCAGAAGCAGAAACCAAGATAACCCAGGCTATTTTCAAAAGGCTAAATAAACAGGAAATGGAGCATGCTGAATTAATATGCAAGGCCATGGGAATTGAAGAGCCTGGGCTGCCTGATATTAAATGTCCTGAAACAGATGAAGAGAAGTTTAAGGAAGCCCACTACAGGGAGCATAGGGCTATTAAGTTTTATTTGGATATTGTTGCCAGGGCACCAGAGCAAAGGATCAAGGATATTTTTAAAGCCCTTGCAGAAATCGAGTCAGAGCACTTGAAGATGTCAAATATTTACAGATGATTAGTGAATAAATAATAACTATTTTATCACCTGGAAAACGCCTGCTTTTATTATAACAGGCGTTTTGCTTATGATTAGATAAACCAGACTCTTTGTGGTCATTTGAAAAGTTATACGAAAGATAAGGTAGGCAGAAAGGTTGAAAGATAAAATACTGGCAAATGTAATAAATGGGTGCTATAATTACAAGGATTTTTAAAAGGTTCTTTATGGAGGATGACATGAGCCTGCTGGAGAAAATGCACACGTTGATTATCTTATTTGCTGTTATATTAGGATTATTATTGGGTCAGGTTTGCATTATAGAAATTAATGCCCACTACTTTATAGTTCCTTTCTTGCTTTTGATGTTGTATGGGTTATTTTTAAATGTTCCTCTTAAGGATTTAAAAAAAGCTTTTATTAATATTAGGTTTGCAGGGGCATCTATAGCAATTAATTTTATATGGACACCAATACTAGCATGGGGGCTGGGGTTTATTTTTCTTTCTGAGCATCCAGCTCTATGGATTGGCTTCATCATGCTAATGGTTACACCATGCACCGATTGGTATCTTGTTTTTACGGGTATTGCAAAAGGAAACCTCCCCTTATCAACAGCCATACTGTCTGTTAATCTTGTTTTGCAGGTCTTGTTATTACCAATATATTTGTTGATTTTTGTAGGGGTTATGGAAGCAGTTGAGGCATCTGTACTTGTTGAAGGAATCTTGCTGGTAATTGTTCTTCCATTTATATCAGCCAACATTACAAGAAAGCTTTTTTATAAAGCAAACAAGCAAAAGCTTTTAGAAGAAAGGATATTACCTTTTTTTTGTGCAGGGCAAATTTTCTTTTTAAACTTGGCTATTTTATCCATGTTTGCTTCCCAAGGAAGATATTTAATTGAAAATATAAATATAGTATTTATATTGTTATTTCCAATTCTTTTATTTTTCTTAATTAATTTTATACTTGGGCGAATAGTAAGTCACATCTCCAATTTTTCTTATGAAGATTCTGCAAGTTTAAGTCTAACTACATTAGCCAGAAACTCACCTTTAGCTTTAGCAATAGCTGTAACAGCATTTCCAGACCAACCCCTTATAGCCTTGGCTCTAGTTATTGGTCCGTTAATTGAGCTGCCCTTGTTAGGATTGGTCTCTCAAGTGCTTTTGCGAATTAGAGCTATGACGCAAGTTAAACAATGCTCTAAGGACTAAGTGCCATTTATTCTAAATATTGACTTTGAATTTTTTCTAACATATAATGGCATCAAATAAGGCTGGTGATAAAGATGATATTTAAAGCAATAGATATAAAGAAAAAAAAGCTAGAAGACAATAGGCCATTGCCAAAGCATACATTAAAATCACTACAAGAAACCATCCTACTTGAGTGGATATATAACTCAAACGCCATAGAAGGAAACACTCTCACCATTTCAGAAACCAAGGTAGTGCTTGAAGGTATCACTATTGGTGGTAAATCAATACGTGAGCATTTGGAAG
Organism: Clostridia bacterium; assembly: GCA_018333845.1. GTDB lineage: Bacteria > Bacillota > DSM-16504 > Desulfitibacterales > Desulfitibacteraceae > Desulfitibacter. Next base: position 3,347 of record JAGXSK010000359.1, read on the forward strand.
TAATCAATCATAGAGATGCTAACGTATATTTAGAAGAATTGGTGAAAAACAAAGAACCTATTTCAGAGTGGGTCCTTAAAAACTTACATCGGCTAATATTAAAAACAATTGATGATGAAAATGCAGGGGTATATCGCCAGGAGAATGTATTAATAAGCGGAGCAAGCCATAGGCCACCTCAACACTTTCTAATTAAAGAGCAAATGGAACAACTGATAGATAACTACAACAACCAATGGCAAAACCTACACCCAATTCATAGGGCAGCTTTACTGCATGGTGAATTTGTAAAAATACACCCTTTTGTTGATGGTAATGGCAGGACAGCCAGGCTAATAATGAATTTAGAACTTATGAGGTGTGGTTACCCGCCAGCTATAATTAAAGCTGAAATAAGGTCTAGTTATTATGATACACTAGACCTGGCTCATATTACAGGTGACTATAGTACATTCATTGAGCTTGTAGCTGACTGTGTAGAAACAAGCCTTGACCTATGGTTAAGCGTTTTAGACTAACGTTTAGGGCTCTCTCTTTCGAAGCCTAATTTTTTTTGCAATAAAAAGCATTTATTAGTAAAATAACTGCTGATACTATTAACAAAAAAGTACAGCTAGTATTTGCTAACTATACCACCCTATTCTTACTCATTGCTAAACCTATTTGTCACCTATGCTGCCCGGCTTTCTGTAATCATCTTTTTAGTGCTGTTCAATAATTTCCTGTAGTGAAGAACTATCACAAGGTAGACCTTTAATAAGTTTTATTGTCTTTTCCCTAGCAGTTTCCAACTAAAACATCCTTTCGTTACTGGTGTTTGCTATATTTGTATTATATCCAAATATAGGTTGTTTCTCAACGTTATGATATAGGGTTTTTCTTGTTCTTTTCAAATCTTTCTCGCTCATGTTTTTTGCTTTTAATCCTCTAAAAAACCTATCTATATAAAATATTTGCCTCCTACAATAAGTTATCAATGACACGATAATATGATTATCTTTTGAAACTCCTATTTTTGAATTTGAGCTTTTATGTTATTTGAAAATACATAGGTGGTAGAGGAGTCCACCCTTTGAATTTACCATATTTTATGTAGTTATCCTGAATATCAAGTTCTACTTTAAGAAAATCGTTGAACGTTTTACGGACTGAGTCGTTTCTTGTACATTCAATAATAGCTCTAGTATGCAGGTCAACGGCACTATTAGTCCATAGTAATATCATCCTGTACATAAATTTATCTTCTAGCGACTCTGGGTCTATGGATGTATTTTGTGATGTAGGCGGCATCGTTGGCAGAGGAATCTCAAAATCAAACGCTTTTTTTTCTAGGATTTTTACCTGCTTATCTAAGGATTTTATTCCTGTGGTCATCATAAACTTAAATTCTTTATCATGGACGAAGCCAACAAAAAGCTGTGTCTGCTGCATTTGATGATACCTTAAGTTAACATGGTTCCAAATATGGTTGGCTTCTGCAACTGATATTTTTTCCTCTTTAACAGGTTTTGTAGTTTTGTAAGAAGGAGAAATGTCATTCCAGCCTTTTACCTTACCTAGAAGAATAAGTCTTTCATAATCATTTATATGGCTTGCTAAAAACTTCCTGAAAACTCCTCTTAAGTTGTCGTTGGTAATTGAGCTTATAACCGAGCGACTTATGGAATATAGCTCTGCTAGTAAATCATTAAATATTTTTCGAAAAATAAACGCATCAGTCATTTCATTTATTTGCATAGAAACTTTGACAGTCTTAGGAGGTCTTTCGGGAGATTTTATTTTGAATGTCTCTGCTCTATTTTCCAATATTTTTACCTGATGCTTAAAATTGTCCAGATGAGATTTGAGTAGAATGCTTAATTCCTTGTCATGCACGAAATTAGTAAGCATTTGATAGGTTTCCATGCTGCTGTATCTAGCCCTTAAAAGATTCCAAATATTATAGGCTTCTTCTGTATCTATCTGTGTTGTGCCTGATGGGTTATTCTTAAATATTGAAAAGCTCAAGTTTTTTCTCCCCTGTTGAATTTTTAATAGTTTTTGCTATCTCAAATTCTAATATACTTATTAAGGTAATAAAG
>JAGXSK010000360.1 GCA_018333845.1 Clostridia bacterium
CATTCCTAAAGAAGGACCTGTAATTATTGTCTCAAACCATGTAAGTTACTGGGACCCTATAGTATTAGGTGTTGCAATACCTAGACGATTACATTTCATGGCCAAGGCCGAGCTTTTTAAAATACCTGTTTTAGCTCAAATAGTCAAAAGTCTTGGAGCATTTCCCGTTGATAGAAAAAAATCAGATCGGGCTGCATTAAGGGCAGCCATGGAAATATTGGACAGGGGAGATGTTTTGGGAATGTTTCCAGAAGGTACAAGAATAAGAGATGTAGAGCTTGGAGAGTTTAAAATGGGAGCTGCCATGATAGCAGCCAAAGCTAATGCTCCACTTGTGCCTGTTGCACTTATTAATACACCAAATATTTTTTCCAGGGGTTTTTTTAGACCTTTTAAAGTAGTAATTAAAAAACCAGTACATATTGCAAAAAAAGAAGCCCAAAAGATAACATCACAGCAGCTAGAGGAGATATCTAATGATATTAGACAGCAAATTTTATCAGTTTTGCAGGATTCTAAAGATTTTTAACGAAAGATAAATAATGTTTGAAAAATGCAGCACAATAATAAGGGAATTATTCACAGGAGTTGTAAGAATTTGTGGAAATTATTGTTGCCAAAGAAAGTGGATTTTGTTTTGGGGTAAAAAGAGCAATTAAATTAGCATATAAACATATAGAAGATAACAATACCTATTCCTATGGCCCATTAATACATAACCCGCAGGTTATTGCAGATCTGGAAGCAAGGGGAGTAAGGTGTGTTGAAGATATAAGGGACTTAAAACCTGGAGCAAAGCTCATTATTAGGTCCCATGGAGCAGGGCCGCAAATTTTTGAAAAAGCTCAAAACTTGGAACTGAAGATTGTTGATGGTACATGCCCCTTCGTATCAAAGGCACAAGAAATTGCTCATAAATTACATAAAGATGGCTATAATGTTATCATTGTTGGTGATAAAAATCACCCTGAGGTTCAAGGCATCAGGGATTGGGCACAATGTGCTTACATAGTTGCAAGCCTTGATGAGGCAAAAACACTGCCTGAAATGGACAAGGCTGGAATTCTGGCCCAAACAACCTTACCTGAAAAGATTTTTTTAAATGTTGTAGAATTCCTTCAGTATAAGGTAAAATACATTAAAGTACACAATACCATCTGTCGTGCTACATATATGCGACAACTTGGTGCCAAAGAACTGGCACCAAGGGTAGATTTGATGGTTGTGATAGGGGGATACAACAGCGCAAATACTGGCAAGCTTGTTGATTTATGCCAGGGCATGGGTACTTCTACAATTCATATTGAACATGCTCATGAATTAAGAGCAGACATGTTTTATGGAATTAAAATAGTAGGAGTAACTGCAGGTGCTTCAACCCCAGATTGGATTATTGAGGAGGTAGTTTTGAAAATGGTTGAATTTAGTGATGATCAGAACAAAGAGGTACAAGGGGAAACAGTAGCTGAAAATAATAATGATACGCCGTCAGCTGCTGTTAGTGAAGAATTAGATGTGCAGGGGAATGCTTATATTCCATCTGTAGCTAATTTTCAAAAGGGTGACATAATAACAGGCAAAGTTGTACAAGTAAATGGAGAGCAAATCCTCGTTGATGTTGGTGGAAAGTCTGAAGGAATTATTCCAAAGGGAGAAATTTCTGCCACGGGAGATGTTGTGGATTTAAAGCCTGGCGATAAAATAGAGGTATTTGTAATTAAACCTGAAAACGAAGAAGGTCATCCCATATTATCTAAAAGAAGGGCTGACAGACGTAAAGCCTGGGAAACCATTGAGGATGCCTTTGAAAAGAATACTGAATTGTTAGGCAAGGCTGTTGAAGTTGTCAAGGGTGGCATTCTAGTAGATATAGGCATCAGGGGTTTTGTTCCAGCTTCTCTTGTAGAAAGGGGCTATGTTGAAAACCTTGAAGAATATATTGGCAAAGATTTAAGGCTAAAGGTTATTGAGTTAGACAAGACCAAAAACAAGGTAGTGTTATCACAAAAAGTGGTCCTAGATGAAGAATTTAGCAAACAAAAACAAGATACCTGGAATAACATAGAAGTTGGTCAGGTTAAAAAGGGTATTGTTAGAAGATTAACTGACTTTGGTGCCTTTGTAGATATTGGTGGTGTTGACGGTTTACTCCATGTGTCTGAGATTTCCTGGGGAAGAGTAGATCATCCCAGGGATGTTTTACAGGAAAACCAGGAAATAGATGTAGTTGTTTTAGGTGTTGACAAAAATACCGAAAAGGTTTCACTGGGATTAAAACAGTTGCAGGAAAATCCATGGAAAGCTGCTGCTACTAAATATCCAGTTGGTTCAATTGTAAAAGGCAAGGTATTAAGAATAGCTCCCTTTGGGGCATTTGTGGAGATTGAGCCAGGAGTTGAGGGACTAGTCCATATATCCCAACTTTCTAATGAGCATGTAGAAAAAACAGAGGATGTTCTTTCAGTAGGTGATGAGGTTGATGTAAAAGTTCTTAGTGTGGATACTGAAGCACAAAGGATGAGCTTAAGTATTAAAGATGCACAACCTAAAAAGCCTGCACCTCAAAAGAAAAAAGAAGAGAAGAAAGAAGAGTATATAACTACTAATGATGGTGGCTTCACCATTGGAGATTTATATGGGGATTTGTTAAAAGGAAATGGAGAAAAAAAGTAGACTGCAAAGAAAATTAGATCACATAGAAAATACCCTTAAGCTTTCTGATGGACCAAACTCTCCTGGCTTTGAGGATATTTATCTTATTCATCAAGCCTTACCAGGAATAGATTGGCATGCTATTGATACTAGTCAAAATCTATGGGGAAAGACCTTGGCTTTCCCCATTATTATTAATGCCCTTACTGGCGGTCCCCTGGAAACTGAAGGTATAAACAAGAAGCTAGGACTTATAGCTGCTGAATTCTCCCTGGGCATGGCTGTTGGTTCCCAAACAGCTGCTTTAGAAAATTCTTCAAGTGTACGGACTTTTAAGATAGCGCGTAAAATGAACCCCAAGGGAATACTAATAGCCAATGTTAGTGCTAATTGTGCATATAATAAGGCCGTGAAGGCTGTAGAAATGATTGAAGCAGATGCTTTACAATTACATATTAATGCTGCCCAGGAAATCTTCATGGACGAGGGTGACAGGCTCTTTTCTCATCTTGAAGATAATATATGTGAAATCGTATCAAGATCTCCTGTTCCTGTCATAATAAAGGAGGTAGGGTTTGGTATTTCTCTGGAGTGTGCCGTTAAACTATTCAATATAGGTGTTGAATGGGTAGATGTAGGGGGTTCAGGTGGCACTAATTTTATAAAAATTGAAGCAGCAAGGAGTGAGGGTTGGCATGCCACCTCATTAACCAGTTGGGGCATACCAACTGCAGCAAGCTTATTAGAGATCAAAGGTAGTAATTTGCCTTTAAAGCTCATTGCATCTGGCGGTATTAGAAATGGCCTTGATTTATTAAAGTCCTTGGCTCTAGGAGCTGTCGCTGGTGCCATTGCCGGTCCTTTTCTAAAGGCTGCATTAAGACCAGGAACTGATGAAATTAGTAAACTTGTTATGCATATTTGCAATGATTTTAAAAAGGGAATGCTCTTGAGTGGGTGTAAAAATATTGCAGATCTTAAAAAAGCACCTGTTATTATAACTGGGTTCATAAAAGAATGGTTAAATGAACGTAATAGCCCATGTAAATAGGCTATTTTTTTTATAACAAAATTTTATTACTTAACCCAAATTTCGACTAAAATGACTGTAACGCTTGATACAATACAAAAACCTCATCCAACATAGTTAGGTGAGGTTTTTGTATATTAGTTTAAAGCAAGGGGAAATATAAACAAAGAAAAAATAAAAAGAAGGGAGTTATTAATTTGGAGAGATTTCCAATAGGGATGATACTTCTAATGATTGTGGCAGTACTAATATATTTCGGACTGGCACAAAGAATACTTGACCGAATGAGGCTAACTGATAAAGCTGCTCTTGTTATTGTGGCTGCAATATTTCTGGGTAGTTTTATTAATATTCCCATACCCTTTGCAAATATTGAAGGTTCCATTAATGTTGGAGGAGCAATAGTGCCGATAGGGGTAGCTGTTTATGTTTTATCCCGAGCAGGAACAAGCAAGGAGGTTGTTCGTACTTTATTTGCCATTGCAGCAACGGCAGGAACAGTATATTTATTTAACAGTTTTGTTTTAGCCGCTGATCCCTGGCAGACTGGCAGGGATATTATTGATCCCCTTTATATTTATCCAATAGTTGCGGGTACAATAGCTTACATTGTTGGAAGATCTAGAAGAGGGGCATTTATCGCTGCAACGCTAGGAGTTTTAATACTGGATATAGTAAACTTTAGTGTCCTTCTTGCCACCGGTATTAGAGGAACAGTTGCAGTTGGAGGCGGAGGAGCCTTTGATGTTATAGTACTATCAGGCCTCTTTGCAGTTTTATTAGCTGAGGTAGTTGGGGAAACCCTGGAAAGAATACAGGGAGGCCCACGTACAGAAGGAAGGTCCAGGGAATTAATTAAAGGCTTACAGGATATAGAAAGTCCAACACCTGCAAGAAAACCTACTGAAAATAATGATGTTATTGAAGATAAAAATGATAATGAGCCACTTGAAATGGAAGGTGAAGAAAAACATGAAAAGTAGACTAATAGTAATTGCTGCAGCTGTCTGCCTATTTTTAACAATTAGCATTAGCCCTTCAGGATTGAGTGCTGGTTTTTTGGAAGAATTTGATTTTCACTCCAGTGCATATGAACCCTTTGAAATCTATAATGAAGATAATGAATTATTATCAGTAATGGCAAGGGTTGTCCAAGTTGGTGATGAGCTTATTGCCTTTGATGATAAACATTATAGAATAGACAGGGTTGAAGGCAGAAAAGCTTTTGCAGTATACGT
>JAGXSK010000361.1 GCA_018333845.1 Clostridia bacterium
GTGGCATTTGTTACCTATTTTATTACCCGCAAGACCCTGCAGAAGTTAAAACTACAGGTTAGCGAACTACCCATGTTCCGTAACTGGCAGATACCATGGTATTTTGTTTGGGGTGTAATTGTGGGCCTGGCCTTTCTGCTGTATGGGGATTTTGCAGATTGGGAGATAGGTAAAATAATAGGCATGAACATTATGTACATGTACTCGCCTATACTTTTTATTCAGGGGTTATCAGTATTTGTATTCTATTATCATAAATGGAAGATTCCTGGCTTACTTAAAGTTCTTTTATTGGTTATAATTGTTTTAAACATTCCCTTAACATTAATGGTATTATTAATAACAGGACTATTTGACCCCTTGTTTAACTACCGTAGATTGGAAATAAAGCAATAAAAATGAAAGACTGGAAGGATGTGCTATAAATGAAGGTGATCTTGATGCAGGATGTCAAAAAGCTTGGAAACAAGGGAGATGTAGTAAATGCTTCCGATGGATATGCAAGAAACTATTTATTTCCCAGGAAACTAGCCATTGAAGCTACTCAGCAGAATCTGCAAAACTTGGAGATCATGAAAGAGAGACAAAACAAGCAAAAAGAGTTGGAAAAAGCAAAAGCCAAAGCTGATGGGGATAAGCTTGGTAAAAGCCCATTAGTTATTACTGCTAAAGCAGGAGCAAAGGGCAGGCTTTTTGGATCTATTACCACTATGGAAATTGTATCTGTAATTGAGGAACAGGTTGGTATCAAGATAGACAAAAGAAAGATAGAACTGCCGGAGCCAATAAAAAATCTGGGAGAATATAAAGTTAAGATTAAACTACATCCCGAAGTTCATGGGGAAATTAACATAATGGTAAAAGCAGCAGAATAAAGGGAAGGAGTTACTTATGCCTAGTATGATTGAAGATCTCGCAAAGGATTTTGAAAAAGACATTAAGCTACCACCATTAAAAAAGACAGGATATAAAATTGATATAATTGACAGGATAAAAGCTATTTTCACCATTTTATGTGATTTGTACGGTACTGACAGGTTGGTATTAAAAGCAAGCAAGCTCAATGCTTTAGATTTGCTTAATTCAGCACATGTGGGGGAAAGGCTGCTGGCTTTACAAAAGATAATTATGGAAGATCCCACTATAGATGAAATTCCATCGGTAAAAAAAGCAGGAAAGGTGTTAGCTGCCCTTGAGGAAGGTATAGCTGAACAAATTGCACTGCGTACTGTAGAAGAGGAATTAGACCGAAAGATAGCATTTAAAATGCAGGAGCGCCAGGAAGAGTACTACCAGGAGATAAAAATGCAGATTCTTAAAGAGAATCAAAATCCTGAAAACGCCCAAACCCTAAAAAAGCTGGCAATATTAGAAAAAAAAGATTCAATAAGTCTTGCTAAGTCTGCAATGGAAATACTAAGACCCACAGAATTAAATGAAATTGTTGGTCAGGAAAAGGCAGTAAAGGCATTGATGTCAAAACTTTCTTCTCCTTATCCCCAGCATATCATACTATATGGACCGCCAGGGGTAGGAAAGACCACAGCAGCAAGAATTGCCCTGAATGCTGCAAAAAAGCTGAAAAAATCACCCTTTGAAAAGGATGCCCCTTTTATTGAGGTTAATGGAGCTACCTTAAGATGGGATCCAAGGGAAGTGACCAACCCTCTCCTTGGTTCAGTCCATGATCCTATTTATCAGGGTGCCCGCAAGGATTTGGCTGAAAGTGGAATACCTGAGCCAAAACTAGGTCTGGTAACAGAAGCTCATGGTGGAGTCCTATTTATTGATGAAATAGGAGAGTTAGATCCCATATTATTAAACAAACTACTTAAAGTTCTTGAAGATAAAAGGGTTGAGTTTGAATCGTCTTATTATGATCCAGGTGATGACAGAATACCTCAATATATTAAAAAAATATTTAATGAAGGTGCACCTGCAGATTTTGTCCTTATAAGTGCTACTACTAGAAGCCCAGATCAGATTAACCCTGCTATTCGATCACGATGTGCAGAAATATTCTTTGAACCCTTATCGCCAAATCACATAAAGCAAATAATAAGTCAATCTGCAAGTAGGCTGGGTATTAACCTGGATTCAATGGTCCCAGAGATAATTAGTGAATATACCATAGAAGGCAGAAAAGCAAACAATATACTTGCAGATGCTTATGGTCTGGCATTATATAAACAGCAAACCCGTAAAGGTAGACCTCCCAGAGACTTATTTATTAGCAAGGAGGATATTTACGAGGTTATCCAAAGCTCCAGGCTGGTGCCTTATGTTACAATAAAGGCAAATAATACACCTGAGATTGGCAAAGTTTTTGGACTGGGGGTTTCTGGCTTTGTTGGCTCAGTTATAGAAATTGAGGCAGTAGTTTTTCCTGCCAGGGAGAAGGATAAGGGCAATATCAGGTTTAATGATTCAGCAGGAAGCATGGCAAAAGACTCGGTATTTAATGCAGCTTCAGTAATAAGAAGAATTACTGGAGAAGAGTTGTTAAATTATGATGTGCATATTAATGTTATTGGCGGGGGAAATATTGACGGTCCTTCAGCAGGTCTAGCTATTTGTTTGGTTTTGCTAAGCTGTATCAAGGGGGTGCCCCTTATGCAGGATATAGCTATAACTGGCGAGATATCTGTCCAGGGCAGGGTAAAGCCTGTTGGCGGAATTTCGGAAAAGATTTATGGTGCAAAACAAGCAGGGATGAAGAGGGTTATTATTCCCAAGGAAAATGAAAGAGATTATCCTGCAGACCTTAAGGGAATAGAGGTTGTTGCAGTTTTCACAGTAGAAGAAGCACTAGAGAACCTGGCTAGTAATGCCGCCAAAGGAGAAAAGGTTTGCTAAAATCAGGAGGCCCAAAAAATGAGTGTTGTGGAAGAAAGGTTGCCGCCCCATAGTATAGAGGCTGAACAGGCAGTGCTAGGTGCCTTGATGATTGACCCGGAAACCATCTATTCAGTTGTTGATATGCTAAAACCAGGGGATTTTTACAGGCAGGCTCACAGGATTATATATCAGGTCATCCTTGAACTAATTGAAAAGAATAAACCAATAGATATGCTGACAATTGTAGAAGCCCTTAGACAGAACAATAAAATAGAGGAGGTTGGAGGCGCTGCGTATATAGCAGCTTTATCCTCCATGGCACCTACTTCTGCAAATATTGGCATTTATGCTGAAATTGTAATTGAAAAGGGAATCTTGCGTTCACTCATAAGCGCTGCTTCACAAATTGTGCATAAATCATACCATGGCAATTTAGATACGGCAGAACTTTTAGATGAAGCGGAGAAGACTATCTTTGAAATTGGTCAAATAAAGCATAAGCAAGGCTTTAGCCATATTAAAGATATTCTTGTGGAAACCTTTGACCAGGTGGAAAAGCTTACCCAGCATAAAGGTGATGTTACTGGAATACCTACCTTTAAAGACCTGGACAAGCT
>JAGXSK010000362.1 GCA_018333845.1 Clostridia bacterium
GCATTGGAATAGTCTGTGGCATGGACCCTGCCCCCTGTAAGCTTCCAGATAAGCCAGGTGTCAATGGTTCCAAATAACAATTCTCCCTTATCTGCCCTTTCCCGGAGGCCTGGAACATGCTTTAGTATCCATTTGACCTTTGTCCCAGAAAAGTAGGCATCTAATACAAGGCCCGTCTTGCGCCTGATTTTCTCATCCCAACCCTCTCTTCTTAGACGGTCACAGGTATCGGCAGTTCGTCTGCACTGCCAAACAATAGCGTTATATACTGGTCTTCCTGTGCTTTTATCCCATACCACTGTAGTTTCTCTCTGGTTTGTTATGCCTATGGCTGCAATGTCATGAACATTGATACCCGCTTCTTTGACAACCCTCCGGGCTACCTCCAGCTGGCTTTCCCATATTTCCTCGGGATCATGCTCCACCCAACCAGGTTGCGGGTAAATTTGCTTAAATTCCTTGTTGTATTGTTTAATAATCTCCCCGTCCCTGTTAAACAAAATCGCCCTGGAACTTGTGGTTCCCTGGTCCAGTGCTAACAAATATTTTGACATGTACAGCCCCCCTGACTATAATTTCTTCACATTAGTTTCCCTTGAATGTGATATTCTTGTTACCATTTTACCTGATATTAAAGTTTACTGACTATGGTTTTATTTGAAAAAATGAAAAAAGTTTCCTTATTATTGTTTTCTTGATTAAGCCCGGCCTGCTGCATTTCAAGAGTCTTGCATCCTTTTCTCCCCTTAGCTTTTGATTATATGAAAGCAATAAAAAGGTACTTAACAATCCTGTCAAGGTAATCCCTTCCTTTATATTGTTAATGCCAGCAGGTATATCCCTTTGGGCACTCTTTACGCAAATAGCCAGGCATCACCTAGAAACCCAGCTATTGTTCCTGCCTCATTAATTTTCTAATATCAAGGGCCTAACTATTTGTTTATCCCCCAGGTCTACTATTGCAGTTGGCCACCAGGCCGGGACTACATCAAGAATCAAGGCAGAACCATCAGCCTTAACCAGTATGGTACTCTCGCTCTTTGTTCCCTTCAATGTAGGGTTCCAGCCAAACATCTGATTGACCTGGACCTTCTCACTTCTTTCACCTGCCCTGAATTCTCTTGGCGCATAGCCAATGGCTCCACCCTGATGATGACATTTCCACTCGTCAGGATAGCCCAGGCGGGCGAATTCATTCTGGCAGGCTTTAAAAGCAAGGTCACTTTCTTCACCAGGTATGGTATTTGCAATCATTGCTCCATCCACCTGGCATACCATTAGCTGTTTCTTCCTTATATCTTCAGGAAGCTTTCCCAGGTAGAAGGCCCTTGTCAGGGTTATATGGATACCCCATTTCTCCCCAACCAGACTGATTAATCCATATTTCTCAAGCTTTTTGCCAGTGGGAACTGGATGCCTGCAGGTGAAAACCCTGTCATCTGTGCCTACTAAAAGAACAGCCGGCTTTACCCCTTGCTCCAATAATTCACCACTAATCCTCGCCGTTATTTCCTGTTCACTTATCCCAGGCCTTGCATCAACACAGGCGCTTGTTATTCTTTCTGAGCAGATTAATGCAATTTCCTGTGCCTTTGCCACTTCTGATTGAGTTAAAGAAAAACGCAATCTGTCAATTTCATCACTTACCAGCTCCAAGCCTGGAATGGGAACATCACTGCCAACCTTTAAATCCTTTATTTTATCTTTTAAAACATTAATAGGATTGGCGAACCAGTCATAGGTTACAGCCTCATAGTGCTCAAAGGGTATTTGTTCGGCAGTTATCCTATCAATTTCATTTATGGGAGCAAATACATATATACTGCCCCTAAGATACAGGATAAAGGAACAACCCCTTTCGGAGCCGGTAACAACCCTGTTAGTACCTCCACCTGTAAACCAGGCAAAGTTTGTAAATTTAAAAAAGCATAGTCCATCTAACCCCAGGTCCAAACAGAGCTTTTCAACACGTGCTTCCTTTTCACTTACCTCTTCCTGCAGAAGATGTGTTTTTATAGTCATAAGTCAATCCCTCTTAATGCTCAATATTTTATTAATATCCAAGTCTAGTATTCAATTACTTCTATTTGCAGGAGTCTGCCTAGAGATTTAACAGCCTCACTTACATCTCCATATCCAAGGACAAAATGGGGCTCCCAGCCGGCCTGAACTGCATCTTCAACAATTTTGCCTGCATCATTGTCAGTTTTAACAACCACCGAGGTTCCCAGAAACTGCTGGGGTTCATCAATGGCTTCCCCGCCCATGAGGAATATGCGAAAAGTTCCGTCAGCCTTTCTCCCTAGACGAATAACTGTAACCCTTCCTGATTTTAGACCAAATTCCATGGTAGGTCCGATTTTTCTGTTGGGGTGGACTCCCGCCCTTGCCCCTGTATCCTTGCGGGCCAGGGAGCAGGCGCCTGCACCGCAGTGCCAGAAGGTAATGGTATTTTTCTTCTCATCCAGGGAAACTGGATCTCCAAAGTAAGGAGCTGCACCAGTCAATTCCTTTAATATATACATGGAAACAGCACCATAAACATCTGCCTCACAAGCAGCTGCTATATCCTTATCAATAAGGGTTGATAAGACACCGCAAACCGGGGTTGCATATTCAGTGAAAAAATCAGGCCAGCAGCGTGAAGCAAGGGCTTTAATACCTTTTTCTTCTATGAATTGAGAATATGCAGCATAGAGTCTTCCATATTTTTCTAGATTGTCTGGGGGCATTTTATCTGCATCCTTTAGTGTACCGCACAATTCTGAGATATGCTGTTCATACTGCCCCTTATCTAGTTCTTTTGCCCTTTTGATAATGTCTCTAGCTTCAATATTCTCTATTTTAGAGCCTGTGAGTTTTAACAGTTCTGTATCAAGGGCTGTGGAAAAATAAAAGCCCCCAGGAGCAGTTCCAACCACTCCAACAGTTAGCCCTCTCAAGCTCTTCTTAACCCTACAAGCATCTATGACACTTTTTATCTTCCCTGCAACCTTTTCTTCTCCTGGTGCGCCAAAAATATATTCATAGCTTCTGCCCTGACTGGTGAATAGGTTTCCAGCTGAAAAGGCACCTGTCAGAGAATTAAGGCGTAATCTTCCTCCATCTATGATCGGCTCTCTAACAGTCCATAGAAGGATTGGACATTTAATACCACGAACAACCTCTGCAGCAAAAGTGGAGTCCACAAAGGTGGTATTCTGAAAAATAATCAGGTCAGGTTCATCTAAGCTGACAAGATACTCCCTTAACATTTCTGGTGATGTTATTAGTTCTTCAGGCATTTCCATATGGGAGTATATTTCCCCAAGCATTTTTTTGGAACTTTCCAGTACTTCTCCTGCACTTTCCATATGAAAATTTACACGACCAAGGGGGAGAAATACTACCTGCAGCTGCTTCATTCTATCCTCTCCATTTCCAAGCTCTAATTTAACCCTTCATTGAACCAGCTGTCATGCCCGCAATGAAGTACCTCTGTAAGAATACGTAGATTACAATCATTGGTAAAGATGCCACCACAACTCCAGCAAAAATCATTGGGTAATTAGTTAGATATTGTCCCTGGAACTGTAATAACGCTAACGGGATAGTCTTGAGCCCCGTTGATTTGATAAATAAAAGGGGGTAAAGCAAATCGTTCCACGAAATCACAAAGCAAAAAATTGCTACTGATGACATTGCAGGCAGAGACAAGGGCAAAACAATCCTTCTATAAATCTGCCAGTGGGAAGCCCCATCAATCATTGCCGCTTCTATTAAGCCCTTTGGCAGTGCTCTCATGAACCCTGTAAGGATAAATACACATATGGGCAGCAGGGCCGAAATTGTAACTATTATTAAACCAAGGTGCTTGTTTAAAAGATTGAGCTTTGCAAAGAGCACGTAAATAGGGATCATATTAACCTGGGCGGGTATCATCATCCCCACCACCAGGAAGCCGAAAATAAGGCCGCCAAGCCATCTAGGCAGTCTAATAATAGCATAGGATATCATACTCCCAAAAAAGAGAATGAAAAAAACAGAGGTAAAGGTAACAAAGACGCTATTCTTAAAATACAGGAGCATGTTTTCATTGGCAAAAAGAGTTACATAGTTTACAAAGCCCCATTTTTCAGGAAGACCAAGGGGGTCTAGATATAATTGTCTTAAATCCTTAAAACTGGCAAAAAAGACTAATGTTAAGGGGCCAATGATCAGCAAGGAAAAAATAATTAGTGGTATTTGTCTTAGAACCTTATCTAAAAGTCTATCAGTACCATAGATGCTGGTATCCTCACTAGCAGGGGCGTTTTTAAAGGATTTATGATTTTTTGCAAGATTCTTTTCCATTTCAATCCCCCTTTAATAATTAACCTTGTTAGCTTTTAACAGCCTGAACTGCATGATGGTTATAAAAGCAACAATAACCAAAAATACAACTGAAGCCGCTGAAGCATAACCAAATTTGTAATGGGTAAATGCTTGATGATATATAAACAACGAGAGTATTTCCGTTGCATATGAAGGTCCGCCATCTGTCATGGCTAAAATCAAGTCAAAGGCTTTAAAGGATTGCAGTGTGGTATAGGCCACCACAATAGTTGCTGCAGGGGCAATTAATGGCCATGTAACATGCCTAAAGGTCTGCCATCTGCTAGCTCCCTCGATTCTAGCCACCTCATAAAGGGATTTGGGGACTGAATGCAGGCCTGCTATAAATATAATCATTACCTGTCCTGTATGAAACCACACTTGAGTAAAGGCTATACTGAATATGGCAACATTTCTATCTCCTAACCAGGATTGAATTAAACTTTCCATGCCCAGGATTGTCATCAATGTATTCAAGGAGCCTATACTTGGCTCATAAACAAAGATCCAAATAAAAGCTACTGATACTGAGGATATTATGGTAGGAAGAAAGAATAAGGCCCTGTAAAATATATTTACCCTTGTATTTTTCACAAGGATTATGGCAAAAATTAAAGAAAACAAGGTTTGAAACACAACCACAAACAACATGAACTTCAAGTTGTTGCCCAGGGCTGTAGTAAAAATTGGATCATTGGTGAACATTCTCTGATAATTATCCAGCCCAACAAAATTATATGAATGGGAAAGACCATTCCAATCAGTAAAGCTAAGACCCAGAGCCGACATTGTTGGAAAAAAGAAAAAAATAGTATATAAAACCACCCCTGGCAATAGGAAAAAGGATAGTTTCCAGTACTTCTGCATGGTCTTCATAATTTTTCCTCCTTGCCTTCATTAGCAGCAATGAGAGAGGACAATTCCTCTCTCATTCTGCTTAAAGGCTTGTTCTAGTTAATAGCTCGCTCTACCGCTTCCTGAGCCTTCCGGGCAGCATCTGCCGGAGTCATACCGCCAATTACGTCAACAACTGCTGTAGTAATTGCAGTTTCCACTTCACTTACAGTAACTGTATAACGCGGCTGGAATAAAGTCTTTCTGGTTAACCATGGAGCTTGCGCATTTAATTCTGGCGAATCATATTCTACACCATTTACTGTTAACATCTGGCCAGTTGCTGCTGCATACTGGGCAGCTATTTCAGGTCTAAACAAGAATTCCAAAAATTTTAAAGCGGCTTCTTGATTAGGTGAAT
>JAGXSK010000363.1 GCA_018333845.1 Clostridia bacterium
GGTGTCTGGCAGGTGGACTTTGAAAGACAAAGGTTTTATCTTCCATACCAAAACAGGTTTACAGAAGCTAGTGAATTTTTATCAATTCATGAAGGTTTCAAGTATGGGGAAGAACCAGGAAAAAATATTATAGGTACTCCCTATTGGAATGACGAGTTTATAGTATTCCTGGTAAGTAGTTATGGAGAACCCTGGGAATGGGAATACCATCTCACAAGGATAAATAATTCATGGGTAATAGATAAAAAAATACAAATAAAAGGTGAAGTGGCTGACTGGTGGTCCCAGGGGTCTCCCTCAAAATCAGCACAGGATTTTTTAGAAAAGGTTTTCAAGAAAAACTATTTTTTAGCCTACAACAATATTTATTCAGCCGGCAATTCTTTGACCTTGGAAGAGTTTCAATTTGAAATGGCTGCTTTGCAATCCAAAATGAAATCTATTGACTTTGACCTGGGAGAAAACCGCGTTCAACAACAGGAAGGCCTGGCAAGCGTGCAAGTATGGTTCATTGGAGAAAAATACAATCAACATGAGATTTTTTATGGAAGGTTAGAGCTTGTAAATGTACAAGGCAGCTGGAAAATTTCCTGGCCTTTAAGTATTCTAGGAATCTAGCCAAAAAGCTTGCAATTATCACGAATAACTATGGTATTACTTTCATTTGGAGGGCCAAAATGTGAAGACAGCAGTCATAATCAATCCAGTTGCAGGTAGGGGAAAATCATATGCAAGATGGAATGTTTTAAAAAAGGAATTATCCGACCATAAATTATACGTTGAAGAGTTTGTTACTAAATCAAAAGGCATGGCAACAGATTTGGCTGAGCATATACAAAAGGCAGGCTATACAAGGCTCATGGTGGCTGGTGGCGATGGAACATTGCATGAGGTTATAAATGGTCTTAATCTACCAGCTAACATGGAAATAGGCATTTTGCCCACTGGTACTGGGAATGATTTTGCAAGGGCTGTAGGGATTTCTTATGAGAAGAATCTTGCTTTAAAATTGATCACCAGGGGCAGAACCAGGTTAATTGATTTAGGAGAAGTAAATCAAAGAAAGTTTATAAATATTGCAGGTGTAGGATTTGATGCCCAGGTAGCTTATGAGGTAAATGCAGGTTTTAAGTTTGTTTCAGGTACAACAGCCTATCTCATGGCCCTGGCAAAGGTTATGTTAACCTATCAGTCCTTACCCATAGATATTTTTGTTAATGATGTAAAGCAGACAGAAGAAATTCTGTTTTTTTCTGTGGCAAATGCCCCTTATATTGGAGGGGGGATGAAAATTGTTCCCCAGGCAGTAATGGATGATGGACTATTTCATATTTGTCTGGCCCAAAAGGTAAGTCGGTTAGAAATATTACATACCCTTCCTAAAATTTATCATGGAAAACATATTGAACATCCCAAGGTACATATGATGGCAGCAAAGGAGCTGAGGCTTAACTCAGCCTTTTCATTGCCGTTACATGCCGACGGAGAATTACTGGGGACACTGCCGGCCTATTTTAGGGTGCTGCCTGGGATTTTACGTTTATTAGTTCCAGGAAAGGATTAGCATTATGATCTTAATAAGCGGTTGTTTGCTGGGAATAAACTGCAGATATAATGGAGGCAATAACTTAAAGCCTGAGCTTTTAAAGCTGATGAAAGAAGGCAGGGCTATCCCCATATGTCCTGAACAATTAGGCGGAGCTCCTACCCCAAGGGTTCCCTGTGAGATTGTTGGAGGAAACGGCCTTGAGGTTTTAAAGGGAAGGGCAAAGGTTATAAATAACCTGGGAGAAGATACTACAGAATTGTTCATTAGGGGAGCCAGGGAGGTTCTAAAAATTGCCTGGGCATCAGGAGCCCATGAAGCAATACTAAAGGAGAGGAGTCCATCCTGTGGTGTAAAGGAAGCATATGATGGGAGCTTTTCTGGAAAAATAGTCTGTGGTATTGGGGTGACTGCAGCTATATTAAAAAACAGCGGAATTGAACTCTGGACAGAGAAAAAACACCCCTACTGCTAGACCATGACTGTTACATTAAAATTCTGTTATTGACTTCCAAAAATATCTATGGTAAAATATTACGGGTTAAGAAGAAATTTGGAAAAAGGTTCTACTCAAATAAAAGGCTATTTGTTAAGTCTGTATTTGGGTAATTTTTATGTAAAAATGGCTAACTGTAAAATTAAAATATATTAATTATGAAATAAGGTAATCATATTACCAAGAATATATTTTAATAAAGTTTAATAAAGATTGAAATCAGGCATAAAGACCAGGGGTCTAGTTTAGGGAGGTGAACTGCAAATGGCTGCAGTTGTATTGGTAGGAGCACAATGGGGAGATGAAGGCAAGGGCAAGATAACAGATTTTTTGGCTGAGAAGGCAGATGTAATATGCAGGTATCAAGGGGGAAACAACGCAGGCCACACAGTTGTGGTAGATGATAAGACATATAAGTTGCACTTGATTCCATCTGGAATATTATATCCTGGTAAGTCTTGTGTTATCGGTAACGGTGTTGTTTTAGATCCACTTGTTCTATTTAAGGAATTAGAGCAATTGCAGCAAAACAATATTGAAAGTAGTGCACTAAAAATTAGTACCAACACCCACATTATTATGCCTTACCATAAGTTATTGGATGAGCTTCAGGAGGAAAAAAGGGGCGAATTCAAGATAGGTACAACAAAGAGGGGTATTGGCCCGTGTTACATGGATAAAGTATCAAGACTGGGCATAAGATTGATAGATCTAATGGATGCTGATGAATTTAAAGAAATTCTAGGAAGAAATCTGGAAGAAAAGAACTTCTTTTTAAACAGAATTTATGGACATAAAGGGTTTGATTTTAATGAAATATATGAGACCTATCTTGATTATGGTCAAAAGATGCAGCAGTACCTGGTTGACTGTTCTTTGTTCATCAATAAAGCTTATGATGATGGCAAGGATATTCTTTTTGAAGGAGCACAGGGAACACTCCTAGATGTAGATCACGGTACATATCCCTTTGTTACATCGTCCAACCCTACCTCAGGAGGCGCTGCCATTGGAGCAGGTATAGGGCCTACAAAAATCAAGGGAGTTCTTGGTGTTGTCAAGGCTTATACTACAAGGGTTGGCGAAGGTCCATTCCCCACTGAGTTAAAAGATAGTGTGGGCCAGCAATTGCTCAAGGCAGGTCATGAGTTTGGAACTACTACAGGCAGACCAAGGAGATGTGGATGGTTTGATGCCCTGATTCTTGGATATTCTGTACGCATCAATGGCATATCATCTCTTGCAATAACTAAATTAGATGTGTTGGATGATCTTGATACTATAAAAATTTGTGTAGGCTACAAATACAAGGGAGAAATACTCAAGGAATTTCCCCAGAGCATAAAAAAATTGTCAGG
>JAGXSK010000364.1 GCA_018333845.1 Clostridia bacterium
CCCACGAAGGGGCTAAATTGTCAGGCTCAGGGGTAGCTGTTGGAATCCAATCCAAGGGAACAACTGTAATTCATCAAAGGGATTTGGCACCCCTTTCCAATCTGGAGCTATTTCCCCAGGCACCCCTGCTGGAGTTAAGTGAATACAGGGCAATAGGCAAGAATGCAGCCAAATACGCCAAAGGTGAGTCTCCTAATCCGGTACCTGTTAAAAACGACCAAATGGCCAGACCTAGATATCAGGCCAAAGCAGCTGTTTTACATATAATGGAAACCGGACATGTAGAAATGGGAGCTAGGTCAGAAGAGCTGAAGGTACAGTTTAATTAATGGAGGTGGTTGCCGTGAATCAAGAAAAGTTAATAGAAGATATGATACGTGAAACCTTGATGAAGCTGGGCCTGGGAAGTGACCAGGTAAAAGCAGATACTTTTGAAACATCAACAAATACTGCCAATCAAAGAGACCTCAATCCAGATAGAGACTATCCCCTTGCCACTAAAAGACCCGATCTTGTAAAAACTCCCAGGGGGAAAAATCTGGCAAGTATTACACTAAATAATGTTTTAACTGGTGAGATAACATCGGATGATCTTAGAATCACAGGGGAAACATTGCTTATGCAGGCAGAGATAGCCGAAGGTGTAAATAGACCTCAGTTTGCCAACAATTTGCGCAGGGCTGCAGAGCTAACCCGCATTCCAGATGAAAGAATATTGGAAATCTATAATGCCTTGCGTCCATACCGTTCAACAGAAAATGAGCTTCTAGATATAGCAGGTGAACTAGAAAACAAGTATAGTGCAAAGATTAATGCTGGTTTCATAAAAGAAGCTGCTGAGGTATATAAGCGCAGGAATAGATTACGTACAGAATAGGTGATTTAGATGGCAGTTATAGCTGGAGTCGACATAGGCAACTCAACAACAGAGGTATGCCTTGCAAAAATCACTGGGAAAGGGAGCATTGAATTTTTAGCAGCCTCCATTGAAAAGACAACGGGTATTAAAGGTACCACAGAAAATATTCCTGGAGTTGTCCTTGCACTAACTGCAGCCCTGAATAAGGCTAACATGAAAATTACTGATATAGATGTAATAAGAATAAATGAGGCTACACCGGTAATTGGCGATTTGGCCATGGAAACCATTACAGAAACCATTATTACTGAATCAACCATGATTGGACACAATCCATCAACTCCGGGCGGAATAGGTATCGGCAGGGGCGTAACTACTCTAATAACAGAGCTTTCCGAAAAGAAACCTGAAGAACCTGTAATTTGCATTATACCAGAGGGTTTTGATTATGAGGATGCTGCCAATATCATTAATGAGCAGACAAGACGCGGGTTAAAAATACAAGGCGCAGTGGTTAAAAGAGATGACGCAGTTTTAATTGCCAATAGACTAACAGAAAAAATTCCCATCATAGATGAGGTTGATAGTATAGAAAAAGTCCCCATGGGTATGCAGGCTGCTGTTGAGGTTGCTCCTCAAGGTAAAACAATTACTACATTATCCAATCCCTATGGGATTGCAACTATATTTGATTTATCTCCTGAGGAAACAAAAATGGTGGTACCGGTTGCCAGGGCATTGATTGGAAACAGGTCGGCTGTAGTTATTAAAACCCCCCTGGGGGATGTTAAGGAAAAGAAAATTCCAGTAGGATCCATTGTCTTACAGGGTGAGAGGCTTAATGAAACAATAAACATAGAGGATGGCAGTGAGGCAATTATGGACGCTGTAGCTAGAGTTACACCCCTTGTTAACGTATATGGTGAACCGGGTACAAATGTAGGAGGTATGCTGGAAAGGGTGCGTTCAGTTATGAGCACCCTGACCTCTCAGAATCTCTCAGAAATGAAAATCCAGGATATCCTTGCTGTGGATACCTTGGTGCCCCAGCGGGTTAAGGGGGGCCTTGCAGGAGAATTTTCAGCTGAAGGTGCTGTTGCCCTGGCAGCCATGGTCAAGACCAACCGTCTTCCTATGGAAGAGCTGGCAAGGCGGCTGACAGTAGAACTGGGCATCAAAACTGTTATAGCTGGAGTGGAGGCTGGCATGGCTCTATTAGGTGCCCTTACTACCCCAGGAACCACAAAACCCCTTACCCTTTTAGATATAGGAGGTGGAAGCTCTGACGCTGCAATTATTAATGCTGACGGAAAAATCAGTTCAATTCACCTTGCAGGTGCGGGAGATATGGTAACCATGCTCATTAACTCTAGTCTAGGTTTGGACAATTTAAATCTTTCAGAAGAAATTAAAAAGTTTCCCCTGGGGAAGGTGGAAAGTCTGTTTCATATTAGATTAGAGGATCAGACAGTAAGGTTTTTTGAAGAGCCTTTGGCGCCAGAGTTTTTCGCAAGGGTAGTCATAATAAGAGGTGAAGATGACTTTGTGCCCATCCCAGGCAATCATACACTAGATAAAATCAGAAACCTTAGAAGGTCCGCCAAGGAGAAGGTGTTTTTAAAGAATACTATTCGTGCCCTAAAACAAATATCACCTACCGGTAATCTCAGGCATATTGAATATGTGGTTCTGGTGGGAGGCTCTGCCCTGGATTTTGAGATACCAGAGATCATATCCGACGGTCTTGCTGATTACGGCATTGTATGCGGTCAAGGAAACATCAGGGGAACAGAGGGACCCAGAAATGCAGTTGCAACAGGTTTGGTCCTGTCAGCTGCAGATGAAAAGTGGTGAATATATGCTGGAAAAAAGAATGGTAAAACCACATGTCTGCATTGCTATTGATAAAAATTTTGATAATAAACCTTTAATCAGAGAGGTAACAGCTGGCCTTGAGGAAGAAGGCATACCCTACAGGATTATTTTGAGCGAGGGAGATGCTGTGACCCTGGCTATAGAAGCTGCTGCTGTATCCCATTTTGAAGCAGGTATAGGAGTAGGCAGTGATCATAGTATTGCGGTAAGCCAGAACAGGCAAAGCTTTAATAAGCCGCTATTTTATGTATCTGGTACTGAGGGCAGATTAGAAATATGGCGAGTTATAGGCTCTAATGCAGCTCGTATGGTCAAGGGAATCCCCTTTAAAGAGATAAATCAGGATTTTTCCAAGGGTAATAATGTAAATTGTGAGTTTGAGGACCTAGTTAAAGCTGTTGCCAGGGAAGTACAAAAAATGTTGAGTTACCAGCAGATATAGGGGGTGGAAAGATTGAAAACCTCAATTGGATTAATTGAAACCATAGGACTTGCTGCAGCTGTAGAAGCTGCAGATGCAGCGACAAAGGCTGCTAATGTAACCCTGGATGGCATGGAACTTACAAAGGGCGGAGGCATGGTTGTAGTGAAGCTGATAGGGGATGTAGGTGCTATAAAGGCAGCAGTATCAGCAGGAGGAGTGGCTGCAGCTAGAGTAAGCAGAGTATATGCAGCTCATGTAATAGCTAGACCCCATGAAGCTCTGGACAATATGATTGCTTCTCCAGAAAACATGACAATGAATTGTGTAAAAAAGGTTCAAGTTCAGACTAAAGTCTTAACAACTGAGCACGTTCAGGAAATAGGGGAGATTTGCAACCTTTGTGGTGATCCTTGCTGTTCAAGGAAAAAGGGAGAACCTAAAATAAACTGTATTCACAATAAGGAAAAAGAAAACAAGGAGGAATAGGAATGAAGGGTGAAGCGCTGGGCATGGTCGAAACAAAAGGCCTGGTAGGTGCAATAGAAGCAGCTGATGCCATGGTTAAATCTGCAAACGTTACTCTCATTGGCTACGAAAAAATTGGGTCAGGTTTAGTTACTGTAATGGTAAGGGGAGATGTGGGAGCAGTAAAGGCTGCAACTGATTCAGGAGCCGTAGCTTCCCAGAAGGTTGGGGAGCTGGTGGCTGTGCATGTAATTCCAAGGCCTCATGCAGATGTGGAAAAAATGCTGCCAAAACTATAGGTGTGAGTCAATACGATATAGCAAAAACGGGGTGTAATGGGGGAGTGTTCTATGGATAACAAAGAATTAACCAAATTAGTAGTAGAAACAGTAATAGATAGGCTCTATTTTGAAACTGTTAAAGACAAACATATTACAAATAGGCTAAACCTGAAAATACCTATTGGTGTGTCCCTGCGTCATGCCCATCTAAGTCAAAAAGACATA
Organism: Clostridia bacterium; assembly: GCA_018333845.1. GTDB lineage: Bacteria > Bacillota > DSM-16504 > Desulfitibacterales > Desulfitibacteraceae > Desulfitibacter. The sequence goes on from JAGXSK010000364.1 coordinate 4,130, forward strand.
GATGTTTTATTTGGAAAAGGTTATGAACTGCAGTTTCGTAATGAGCTGCAGCCGGGCCAATATGCAGCAAAGGAAACCATCACCTTGCTTGGTCCAAAAAACATTCTAGCTAATGTTCGAGTTTTAGCTCCTGTAAGAAAGGTATCCCAGGTAGAAATCTCTCAAACAGATGCATTTCATCTGGGCATTACACCCCCATTAAGAGACTCGGGGCAGCTGACAGGTTCCGCCGGTATTGTACTGGTGGGACCTGTTGGATGCCTTAAACTAGAAGAAGGTGTTATCAAGGCAGCGAGGCATATTCATTTTGACACCATTAATGCTAAAAAACTGGGGATCAAGGATGGGGACAGGGTTAGGGTTATAATCAATGGTGATAGAGGACTTATTTTTAACAATGTGCTTGCTCGGGTAGATGACCAGTATCGTTTAGAACTTCATATTGATACGGATGAGGCCAATGCAGCAGGCGTGAAAACCGGGGACTTTGCACTATTGTATAACTCTGTGA
>JAGXSK010000365.1 GCA_018333845.1 Clostridia bacterium
TTTATATTTATATAAAAGAAAGAGAGCCAGCTTCACTTGTTGTGGCACAGGAAAAATTTATTTTAGTAGATATCAAAGGATTTTACATACAGGATGTGGAATCAATAAGGGAGTTTCCTAATCTACCTTTAATAACTGGATTAACCCTGGAAGAAAATCTGCCTTATGGACAAAAAATAGATAACAAGGCATTAACAGCAGCCCTTGAAATCTCCGAGCAAATCTGGGATAAAAGCAGTATTTATTTCAATGAAATAAATGTTTCATCTGGAGAAAATGACATCTTGTTATATACCAAGGAGGGTATCATGGTTAAAATTGGGAACTCAAAAAATATTCATGAAAAGCTAGCAGTATTTGAAAAGCTATATTTAAAACAGAGGGAGGAAGGAAATCTTTCTCAGTTGGAGTATATTGACATAAGCTTTGCAGGTCTGCCAGTAATCAAATATAAGTAAAGGATGTTTATAATGTGGTTACCATTAATCGGTCTATTAATAGGAATAATATTAGGATTGCAACTTCCCTTTGCTGTACCAGTTGGCTTTGCAAAATATATGTCTGTAGCCTTGTTAGCAGCTTTTGATTCGGTTGTTGGAGGAATTAGAGCAAATTTAGAGGGCAAGTATGATAACACAATTTTTGTAACAGGATTTATTGCTAACACTTTTTTTGCAGGTGTTCTGGCATATATTGGGGAACAGATTGGTGTTGAACTCTACCTGGCTGCAGTTTTTGCTTTTGGTGTTCGCCTGTTTGAAAACCTGGCCATTGTTCGGCGTATAATTATAAAAAAATAAAAAACCCTTTTGAAAAAAGGTATTTATCATATCTTGTGGAATTTTTTTATGGGATTGATGTTGTCCATGGAGGTGCAAATAGGTTGCCCCAAAATAGAATTGTTGTAGGTTTAGATGTAGGCAGCACAAAAGTTGCAGCAGTGGTAGGAGAAATAACAGAATTAGGCGAGGTTAAGATTACTGGAATAGGTGAGTGTTCATCAAATGGGCTGCGAAAAGGTATTATTGTAGACATAGATGGGGTTGCGCGTTCCATACTTCAGGCTGTCCAGTCAGCGGAAAGAATGAGCGGGCAAAAGATTGCATCGGCTTATGTAGGAGTAACTGGAACTCACATTTACTCTGTCAACAATAAGGGTGTTGTAGCAGTAGGCAACAGAGATGGGGAAATATCTGTTGCAGATGTGGAAAGGGCCATATCTGCAGCCAAGGTAATAAACCTGCCTTTAGATAAGGAAGTTTTACATGTTATTCCAAGGCAATACGTGGTAGATGGTTATGATGGCATATTGGATCCTGTAGGAATGGTTGGCTCAAGATTAGAAGTAGAAGTTAGTATTATCATTGGGGCTAGTGCATCTATACAAAATTTGGGTAAAGCAGTGTCAAGGGCAGGATTACATATTGAAGGTTTTGTACTAAATCCACTGGCATCATCTGAAGCTGTGCTGCAGCCTGTTGAAAGAGATCTAGCCTCTGTGGTTATAGATATTGGAGGTGGAACCACTGAAATCTCCCTCTTTGATGAGGATGGCTTGTGGTTTGCATCAATACTGCCAGTCGGTGCCTACCATGTAACAAGCGATTTGGCTGTTGGTTTAAGGATACCCTTAAACCAGGCTGAAAGGATAAAAATTGAGCACGGATGCGTTCTTAGCAGCCTGATGCCTGAAGAAGAGTATATTACCATCTCTAATGTAGGTGGTCATGAACAAAGGAAAGTATCTAAAAAGATTTTGGCAAGTATTATTGAGCCCAGGATCCAGGAAATACTTCATATGATCAAGCAGGAAATAAAATCATCTGGTTTTAAAGGGGTTATCCCCGCAGGGGTCATCTTTACTGGCGGGGGCTGCTGCCTGGATGGACTAGCAGAATTAGCAGCAGAGCAGCTGGACATGCCCGTTAGGATAGGCTATCCATGTAATGTGGGCGGCATGATAGATATGGTTAACCACCCTAGATATGCAACTGGCATAGGATTAATAATATATGGATCACGAAGAATGGCATCTGCAGAAGCTGCCGCTGTTAGTGATAATAATATTAAGGGCTACATAAATAGTATTAAAAGCTGGTTTAAAGACTTATTTTGAGGGAGGATGCTACATGTTAGAATTGGAACATCTAGAGTACAATCCATTTGCCAAGATAAAGGTTATTGGGGTGGGTGGAGGAGGCAATAATGCCGTTAATCGTATGATCTCGGCTAATTTACAGGGAGTCGATTTTATTTGTGTAAATACAGATGCTCAATGCTTGAGTCTTAGTCATGCACAAACAAAGATTCAGATTGGCAGTAAACTTACAAAAGGGTTAGGTGCTGGTGCTAATCCAGAGATTGGCAAAAAAGCGGCAGAGGAATCTCGAGATGAAATAGTCAAAAGCCTTGAGGGTGCAGATATGGTTTTTGTTACGGCTGGAATGGGTGGCGGAACAGGAACAGGTGCTGCTCCCATAGTTGCTGAGGTAGCTAAACAACAGGGAGCTTTAACAGTAGGAGTAGTGACAAGGCCCTTCACCTTTGAAGGTAAAAAAAGGGCAAGTCAGGCAGAAATAGGCATACAAGAATTAAAAGATAAAGTAGATACGCTTATAATAATACCTAATGATAGATTGTTGCAGGTAGCAGATAAAAATACCTCTATTTCAGATGCTTTTAAGATAGCAGATGATATTTTGCGTCAGGGTGTCCAGGGCATTTCTGACTTGATTGCTGTTCCCGGTTTAATAAACTTGGACTTTGCCGATGTTAAAACAATCATGATGGATACTGGGTCAGCCTTAATGGGCATTGGACGTGCCAATGGTGATAAACGTGCAGTAGAAGCGGCTAATATGGCAATATCCAGTCCACTATTAGAAACCTCAATTGAAGGTGCCAAGGGAGTACTATTAAATATTACTGGCGGCAGCAACCTTGGTTTATTTGAAGTTAATGAGGTGGCGGAAATTATTTCATCTGCTGCAGATCCAGAAGCTAATATAATCTTTGGAGCAGTAGTTGATGATAAGCTAGAAAATGAGCTTAGGGTAACGGTAATAGCTACTGGCTTTGATGAAAGGAAACGACCAACTGAATCCTTTAAAAAGGAAATAGAAGTAAAGCCATTTACTGAAGATGATCTTGACATTCCAGCTTTTTTAAGAAGACGATAATAAAGGCAATAATAAAATAGAAAACCAACTAAACGGCAGCTCTTATACAGGGACAGCCGTTTTTTTATTCTAAAGTACTTTATTAATTACAAGCAATTCGCAATAAGTGACAAACTTTTTTAGATTGCTTCTGTATAATTGTTTTAGAAGTCATAGACTAGTACTGCATTTAATATAATTATATGGAGTATACTTTTGAGGTGGCCTCATTGTTGGATGACAACATTCTATATTTAGACGTATTGTTCCTTGTGAATCTTACCATGGATTTTGTACTAATCTGGGCAACAACAAAATTAACTGGCTTTGCCACGTCTTTTAAAAGAATTTTTGTTGCAGCATGTACAGGGGCTTTGTATTCAGTTGCCGTCTATTTTCCCGCTTTACATACCTCTTTATCATCACTGCTGGTCAAAATTGCATTTTCAATACTGATGATATACATTGCCTTTTATCCTTTGAGCTTTAAAAAAATGATTCAGGCCCTAGCATATTTTTATTTTATTATCTTTGCTGTTGGAGGAGCCATGTTGGCAGCAGTTTATTTAATGAAGACTGAAAATACTGTGCAGGCCATTGTCTCTGGCAAGTTTATCATACCAGAGCCATTGGGGTACAATTGGATTTTAGCTGCCGTTGTTACTGCTGTGATTATTGGCAGGTATGGAACTAAACTTATAATAAAAAATTTTATAAAAAGTATTCTATATGTTCCAGTGATTATTTGTCTGGGTGAGGAAAGGGTTGCCCTGAAAACTCTGGTTGATACAGGCAACCAGTTAACAGATCCCATTACCGGAAAACCGGTAATGATAGCAGAATTAGATGCTTTGAAGGGGATAATTCCTAAAAAAGCCTTTGAAGAATTGAGAAACAATGATGACTTTGACGTTAATTCAATTATTACATGTCTATCAGAAACATATTTGGCTTCAAGGCTCAGGGTGATACCTTTTAATTCCATAGGTGAACAAAAAGGCATGCTGGTAGGTATCAGGCCTGATGCAGTTATAATTGTACATAACCACAAGACAATCAAGATAAAGGACATAATTATAGGAATTTATAAATATAAGCTGTCTTCTAAAGGCATATACAATGGGCTTTTACATCCAGAATTATTGCAAAACGTTATCTCCAGTGGATAGATTTGCTGCTTGATTTTTTACTCATTTAGGGGAGGGGTCCTGTTAATGAACAAACTTTTACAACTTCGCTGGCAGGTTAAAATTAAACTACTAAATATTTTAATCAAGCTCAAACTGCATCCAGAAGTGCATTATGTAGGCAGCAGTGAGGCATTACCCCCTCCCCTATCTAATGATGAAGAAAAATATTTAATAGATAAGCTTGAAGAGGGAGACAGGGCAGTAAAAAGTGTGCTCATAGAACGAAATTTAAGGCTGGTTGTATATATAGCCAGGAAGTTTGAAAATACTGGCGTTGGCATAGAGGATTTGGTTTCCATAGGGACCATAGGCTTAATAAAAGCTGTAAACACCTTTGATCCAAAGAAAAAAATTAAACTTGCTACCTATGCATCCAGATGTATAGAAAATGAAATTTTAATGCACTTAAGAAGAAATAACAAAACAAAAACCGAGGTGTCTTTTGACGAGCCCCTTAATATTGATTGGGATGGAAATGAGCTGTTATTATCCGATGTCTTGGGAACGGAAAATGACATTATTTATAGATCTATTGAGGAGGAAGTAGATAAAAAGCTGCTCCATGCAGCTATGAAAAAATTAAATCCTAGAGAAAAGAAAATTATGGAATTTAGGTTTGGTTTGATGGATGGAACAGAAAAAACACAAAAGGAAGTAGCAGATATTCTCGGCATTTCTCAATCATATATATCAAGACTTGAAAAAAGAATTATTAAAAGATTAAGAAAGGAATTTCGAAAATTAGAATAAACAGATTAGCTTGAACTCAGCCAGCTTTGACAGTCACTTTATGTGGCTGTTTTTTTGATTCTATATTTTATCCAAGCCGGTATAAAAGTTCGTAGCCATGGTAATAATTTTAAGGAACGAAGCACTAAACACCACTAGCACATAAAAAGGAGGTAAGTTCATTGATCGCAAATAAAGTAGAAATTTGTGGTGTAAATACTTCCAAATTACCTGTATTAACAAACAAAGTAATGCGAGAACTATTTTTAGAAATTAAAAATGGTAATGAAGAAGCCAGGGATAAGCTTGTTAATGGGAATCTACGGCTGGTGCTAAGTGTTATCCAAAGATTTACCAATAGAGGGGAATATGTGGACGACCTATTTCAAGTGGGATGTATTGGTTTAATGAAAGCAATAGACAATTTTGATTTAAATCAAAATGTAAAGTTTTCTACTTATGCAGTACCAATGATAATTGGTGAAATTAGAAGATATTTACGAGACAACAATCCGATTAGAGTTAGTCGATCCTTGAGAGATATTGCATATAAGGCATTACAAGTAAGGGATGCTCTTGTTAGCAAAAACTCACGGGAACCATCAATTAATGAAATTGCAGAAGCCCTTGATGTTCCAAGGGAACAGATTATTTTTGCCCTTGATGCTATACAGGAACCCATATCATTATTTGAACCTATCTATCACGATGGGGGAGATCCTATTTTTGTGATGGATCAAATAGGAGACGATAAAAACAATGACAACAGCTGGTTGGAAAGAATTGCTGTTAAAGAGGCCCTTAATAAACTAAATAATAGGGAAAAACATATTCTAACACTTAGGTTTTTTGATGGCAAAACCCAGATGGAGGTAGCTGATGAGGTTGGCATATCCCAGGCACAAGTGTCAAGACTTGAGAAGGCGGCCCTGCACCATATGCGCAAATATGTGCAAGTAAATAACAAGGAAGTTTAGGAAATTAAATGAGGTGTATTTTTAATGAGGAGAGGTATATTTTTTGTTGTAATTGCATTTGCCCTGGGGGTATTATTTAACATTTCATGGAGTTTTAATAGCCATGAACTCTCAAATAATCTCCATGAGAGTTTGATAAGGTTTCATGTAATTGCAAATAGTGATAGTGATGAAGACCAGAAGCTAAAGCTCAAGGTTAGAGATGTAATACTAGATAAAATAGAGCCGGAGCTCGAAAAAGCTGCAACATTGGAAGAAGCCAGGGAGTATATTTCAAATAACCTTTTCTTACTTGAGGAGCTTGCCCAGGATGAAATTAATAAAATAGGTTACAATTATCAAACTGTAGCCATCCTGGGTAAAACTGACTACCCAACAAGGGCTTATGGGGACATTATTATGTCGGCCGGCACATACGAATCATTGAGGATAATAATTGGAGAGGGTAAAGGTTCTAACTGGTGGTGCGTCTTATTTCCCCCATTATGTTTTATAGACATTACCCATAGTATTGTACAAAACAAGGCCATGCCTGTAATGGGAATGGATGAGGAAAAGGATACTCATAAAAAACCAGTGCAAATTAAATTCAAATTTATAGAAATTATCAAAGATAAGCTAAAATAAGGAGTAGACCTCCTTATTTTTTTATACCCATACATTTTCAAATTTTTAAAGCATATACATGGTATAGAAAAAGCTTTTTTTGTTATAGAGTGGACAAATAGTCGGCCAGTATGGGGGTGTAAGTTTTGTTGAAAATTTCAGACTTGAGGATGCGAGAGGTAATCAATATAGTTGACGGAAGACGCCTGGGTGAGATTAAGGATATAGAGCTTGATCTGGAAAGGGGAAGAATCAAGTCCATAATATTACCTGGGACTGGCAGCTTTTTTAGGTTTTTTGGCAGAAATGAAGATATAGTAGTTCCATGGGATAGAATCAAAAAGCTTGGAATTGATGTAATACTTGTGGAAATGCACAACTTTACAGATCCCAAGCATGAAGACAAGAATTGCTGACATGTCTTTTTGTTGTAAGGCAGTTGATTTGACGAAAAGCAGTGCACTGCAATATAATTCTAGTTACAAAGCAAAATATGGGAGGTGTGTGTCATTTATCGTTTAGAAGAAAAAGCTGGTCTTATATATTATACCTTTGAACCTTTAAATAGATTTCAGGAAATAGTACACGGTTTTTCCACCAGGAAAGGCGGTACAAGCTTTCCACCCTATGACACATTAAATTTGGGTCTCCACGTAGAGGATAAAAAAGCCTCTGTAATAGAAAATCGCAAGCGATTTGTCAATTCTTTAGGATATTCATTAGAGGATGCAGTTGCCCTGGAGCAGGTTCATGGCAATAAGGTTGTTGTTGTAAAGGAAAGTGATAAAGGCAGGGGTATGTTTAGTTATGAGGACTTCCTTGCTTCTGCTGATGGGATGGTTACAAATAAGCCGGGGATTCTGCTGACCACCTATTATGCCGATTGTGTCCCCTT
>JAGXSK010000366.1 GCA_018333845.1 Clostridia bacterium
CTTCTTGTCGGTTCAGATCCATATTCCCTTGGTTTTTTTACTATGTCCATTATTCCGTATCGGTGCTCAAGAAGTACATCATCTTCTTTTTTACCAAAAGGAACTTTAAGCAATCCATAATTTTGAAGCATGTTCCAAAACATTTGGCCGTGCTTCCCCTGAAAATAATGGCCAATATTGACGCTACAAGGTGCAGGAACCTTGGCAATAAACAGTATGTCAAGATTGATGTTTTCTTTTGGCAAAATATCTTTCAGGGTTTCAAAACTACCCTCTGGACTACTCATCTTAACCCTGTAACCCACATCATCATCTCCCTATATTTTCTATTTTGATTATAATGTAAGGCTTGAGCTAAGTCTATGTTCAGAGTATTGGGTGTTAGTCCTCCCTGTAATACAGATTGCCGCTGCCCTCAAACTCAATGCTCTCATTGACCACATCGTCGGCGGCCAATTCAATGCTGTCACCCGCGATGAGCGCGTAGCCCTCATAGCGTTTTTTGTTGGTGCCTGTATCCAAATACAAGGCCACGATTATTTCCCGGCCGAGCCTTTCTGACAGGCACCCGTCCGCCCAGTAGCTCTCCGCGGAGGCCGTAAACCCCTTCACAGCGGGCAGGTGCTCTTTCCAGCCTTCGCTCGCAAAGGTGGTTACATCCGCCGTGTCCGCCGCGAGCTCGGCGCTCCAGTTGAAGAAGCCGCCAGCCTGGTCAACCTTGATGCTTTTGCCGCTAACCGTCACCGTGTCTTCCGCGTCCAGGGGCGAAATGAAACGAATGACACCGCCGAGATGTTCCACTATATATCCGCTGCTTGTTGCCACGTCGTTAATGTACACTATAACCGGCGACGTCTTATCCAGATACCTTATCGTCTCATCTTCAATGGTATAGGCTGTTCTCTGGGCATTTCCCACAGCGCGCTCTTTGGTGAAAGGCACCGGTTGCGTCTCTGTCTGCAGAAACACCGCGCCTACTTTGCCCGCGATTGCCATCATCCTTCACCGCCTTAGTTGTATTCCAGCGCGCCGGTGCCCTGGAACTCAAAGGAAATACTTACCGTATCGTCCACCGGGTCCTCCACGGACAGGCCGGAGATATGGGCGCTGCCGGAATAATAATTCGTCGCGTTGACAAAGAGCCTGAGCGAGACTTCCGTTCCGTTTAAGTACGCCTCCTGCAGCGCCCTCTGGCCGGTGGTGTCCGTATGCACCGAGTAGAAGCCTTCGGCCGATGCCGACCATTCTTTCAGGCCGGCGATGAATTTCTTCCAGTCGTCGCCGAGGGCCGTCACCTCAAGCGTATCCGCCCCCAGCTCCAAAGACCAGCTGCTTATATCCATAACGGCACTTGCACCAAGCCCCAGTTTGCCGCTTTTACCTGCTATGGCCATGGTTTATCCCTCCTCAAACTGAAATTCAAATTCCAGGGATACGGCATAAAGCCCCGTATCCGCTTCATAGTCGGACACTTCATCCAGGAGCAGGACAGAGCCGATGGTCAGGCCGGTCATCGCCCCGGTGAAGTTTTGCAGCGCCCTTTGGATGGTCTTGGCCGTTTCCGCCGCTTGTTTATATGACTTGGCAAACGAGCTAAACTGCAGCCGCTGCTTCACGAAACCGGTATCCGCTGTCAGGCTGTGCAGCCGCTCCACCGAGACGGGGAAGTAGGCCACAGCCGGAAGGGCGCATTTTTGCGGCAAGAGGAAAGGGTAGAGGGCGTTATTTAGTTTTGGCTGCAGATAGCTGCTGACAGCTTCCTCCAGTCTCATCATGTCACCCTCCCGATTGCCTTTAAAAGCTCGTCGGTTACCACCTTGGCGACGCTCTTTTTGTTTTCGTCAATGGCCGGGCGGAGAAAGGGCTGGGCCTTCATTTTGGATGTCCCAAGCTCCACCGGGGCAAAATGCGCCGCTCCTTTTCCCCTTGTTACCACATGCTCGCTTTTGATATTGGGCTTGCGTACTTTGCTTTTCTTGAGCGTTAAGCTGTCCCGCAAGAGTCCGGTATCCACCGGCGCTTTTTGCTTGGCCGCCGCCAGCACAATTTCGGCCCCGGCCGTCGAGGCTTTGTCGAGCGCCTCCGCCGCCGCGTTGCCCAGCTGCTCCACGAGCTTGATGGCCTCGTCTAAGCCCTCGATATGGGTTTTCAGTTTCTTTACCCGTACCCGTTTAGCCATCCGGGACACTCTCCTTGCACATGAGATTAAGCTCGACGCCGCGCTCCTCAAAGTTAAGGGCGGAGATAATCTCAAAAATACGCAGGCCAAAGACGACGCGCATTTTCGGCGTGATCCCGCTGCGATAGCGCATACTGATTTTTGTGGAAACCTCCGCGTTGGTCTGGGCGGAAGCGAAGTACTCCTTGCCGGAAACGGGAGTGACGCTGGCCCAGACCAACGCCACATCCATCCATACATGTTCCTCCGCGCCAAAGCTGTCTCTGCCGGTGGTATATGCCTGAATCCTGACCCGGTGCCGCAGCTTCCCGATCTTCATCACCACTCCGCCTTTCGGTAGGAGAAGAGCAGGGCTTTAAGCATCTTGATCAGCTCGTCGCTATCAAGCTCGTTTCGCTCCTCAAAAAGCTTGGCCACGGCAAAGTAGACAGCGTGCTTGACCGGCTCGGGGAGGCTTTGCGCAAACTCGCTCAAAGGGAAGCGCAGGATGCCTTCCACCAGATCCTCCGCCGCTTCAATCATGCTTTCGATGAGCGCGTCCTCAGCTTCGCCGTCAACTCTAAGCCACGCTTTTGTATCTTCCAGTGTGACCACCACCGCGCCCGCCCCCTTCCAGAACTGGGCAGGCAGCCGTTTAGGACTGCCTGCCATAAGTTAATTACGCTTTTTGCTGCAATATCTTGATGGCCTCCGGCAGCACCAGCTTGCCGTCCACGCGCTGGGTGGCGATAAAGCCTACCTGCCCGGTGGGGGCGAACAGTTCGCTTAGCCGCTTGAACACCCGGCCTTGACGGTCAGCCACCCAGTAATAGCCGAAATCACCGAACACCACAGTCTTGGCCCCCGCCTCAATGACCGGCACAAAAGCCGAGGTGTACAAGGGGCGGTTGAGGATGGTATCAGGCGTCGCCTCCTTGATGGACGGCTGCCACAGGTATTGGCCGGTGCTGTCCTTTAGCTTGCGGATGGCCTTGACCGTGGCGTCGTTCATGACAAAGACCGCTTTCTTGCGGTAAGGGGACTTGAGGCTGTAGAACAGGTCCAGTATCTCGTCCAGCGTAATGGCTGCCGGGGCGGCTGTTGTCACGCCAACCTGCCCGCCGCCTGTGGCGGCAAGGATGCCGGTGGGTTTGCCAAGGCCGTCGCCCACAAAGAAAGCTTCCTCCTCCTTGGCGCCGATGCGGCGGGCGAACTCCCTGGCGATGTAGTTCTCCAGATTAAAGACACTGTCGTTTAGGAGCTCCTCGCTGACCTTAATCATGGTGGCCAGCTTGAAAGCGCCGATGGACACCTGACCGAAGCTGTCGTCGCTTTCGGGGATCTGTCCTTCCTCATCCACCCAGGAGGCGGTGCCCTTGCTTGCCACCACAGGGATCTTGCGGTCGCCGCTGGAGGTGGTAATGACATTGGCCAGCTGGCGGAAAATGTTTTCTTCCTCAAGGGATTTTACCAGAGTGCGCTCAAACTCGTCGGGCACCAGGTAGCCGCCTTCGGTATCCTCGCCGACCTGCAGCGCGTTTTGGATATCGGCAGTGCGTTTGCCGCGCATAGCGTTCCAAAAGGCCCGCTTATACTCGGCGGCAGCCCGGCCGGTCTTAGCATCGCCGTGGACAGACGGCTTGTTGGTGATGGGGGCGTTGGTCGGTAGGGAAAGCTCCGCGTCAAGGGCGGCCTGGCGCTCCAGCCGCTCGATCTCCCTGCCCAGCGCCACCACGTCGCCCTCCATCTTTTCATAGGAAGCGGTGTCCTCGGCGGACAAAAGCCCGTCTCCGCCCCGCTTGCTGTCAAGGTATGCCTTGGCGGCTTCCCATGCCTTGGCGCGCTTTTCGCGCAGTTCCAGGATTTTGCTCATTCTTGTTTCCTCCTTAAAATTTAGTGGGAAATTAA
>JAGXSK010000367.1 GCA_018333845.1 Clostridia bacterium
ACTGGATAAGATTTTTCAGTAATAGTCCAAATGTTGCAGAGCCTTTTTGGACTATTGCAGTCAATACATTTTCCGTCTTTCTGGCATGGAACAACTAGTTCTGGATGCCTTTTAGCGTTTAATGGCGCCGCATGGGACTTAATTCTCGTCATGGCATCATCTAGACCTTCCACAATCTTGTTTACACCTACCAGTATCACGACTTTTCTAGGTCCAAAAGCAATCCCGGCCACTCTGTTGCCAATCATATCTAGATTGATCAATTGCCCCCTTTGTGTTATCGCATTTGTACCTGTTAAGAAGAGATCGCAATGTAATGCTTTCTTCCGATTTTCAATTTGTTCTCTCCAACTTAATCCCTCATGAAAAGTATTAATTACCTTAATTTCTGGCATCAACTTTATTTTTTCCAAAATTTTGGTGGCATGGAGGGTCAGGGAATCACCCCAGGAAATCACCTTTGGGACAAGTGAATTAAAAATCTCTTCAAAAAAAACCTCCTCAGCTTCAAGGGTGTTTTGGACAAACCACACATCAAAACCGTTATTTTTTAGTGCATCTATGGTTTTTACAATTTTGTCTTGAGTAGGTATTATTGTGCAATTCATTAATTTACCTCCTTTTAGACTGGTTTATTAATCAATTTATATCATGGTCAATACCATATTTTTTTATTTTTCTAGATAGGGTAGAAGGATTCACTTCTAAAACTTCTGCAGCTTTGCGTATGGATTGGTATGATTTAAGGGTTGATAAAATAACTTTTTTCTCAAAATGATCCATAATATGATTTAATTTGGATGCCTTTGGGTCTTTCACATCCTCTTTTTCCAATAAATGTTCTGTAAAAAAGTGAGTTGGTAGCTGTTCAATGTCTATTTCTTCAAAAGGGTTAATAATAAACATGTATTCAATTAAATTTTGCAATTCTCTGACATTTCCCGGCCAGGAATAGCTTTTCAAGCATTCAACTGCTTCACGAGTAATGTTGACATTTTTCTTATATCGCTTGTTTAATCTCTCAAGAAAAAAGAGCACGAGATCTTCAATGTCTTCCTTTCTTTCCCTTAAAGGAGGAGTTTTTATAGGGAAAACATTTAAGCGGAAATACAAGTCTTCCCTGAATTTTCCCATTTTAACCTCATTTAATAGAGCTTTGTTAGTAGCTGCTATAATACGAATATCAATTTTGGTGGGCTTTGAAGCTCCTATTCGAAAAAGCTCTCTTTCTTGAATCACACGGAGCAGCTTGGACTGAACAGGCAGGGGCAATTCGCTTACTTCATCAAGAAATATTGTGCCACCGTCAGCAAGCTCAAACATACCTGATTTTCCTTGCTGTAAGGCTCCAGTAAAGGAACCTGGCAAGTAGCCAAATAGTTCTGATTCAAATAATTCATTAGGAATAGCTGCACAGTTTACTACAATGTAAGGACCATCCTTTCTTGGGCTATGGTTATGTATGAAAGACGATAACAATTCCTTGCCGGTACCGGATTCCCCATATATCAATATATTGCTGTCATAGCCTGCTGCTTTTGTGGCCAGATCTATCATGTTAACCATAGCTTTACTGCGGAAAATAAAACCGTCCTTTTGCATCTGCAGCTGTCGAAGATGGCGTAGTTCCTCGACGTATTTTTTGCTTATCTTTTGTGTTTCTTCTAATTCATTTTTCATTTGAATAAGACTGGAAATATCTCTTGTGCTGTTTAAAACACCGACCATTTGATTTTGTGTGTCAATAATAGGATTTGCTGTGGTCAAAGCTTTTTTCCCTGTAGCATATTTATGTATTTTTGAAATTGAAGTTCCCTGTTCAATTACCATTAGTGATACAGCAATATTAAAAAGACCTTCTTCTAACAATTCCTTCAAATTTTTCCCCACAATCTGTTCTTTTTGAATTCCGGTCACCCGAACATATGCCTTGTTTACAAAAACTACCATTCCGTGCACATCAGAAATCAAAATACCGTCATCACAGGCTTCAAGAATTGCATTAAACAGGTCAGCTTCTTCGTCTAATTTGTTCAAATTCTGTTCTTGAGATATGCACCTTTGCAGCATGGTTAACCAGCTTTTTACCATACTTAAGACTTCCTTTCTAAGGCATATTGTCAGGGGAGACATGGATTTACCTACTATTTAATTTTAGTATTCTGTAAGTTTACATTTTTTCCTTGTTTAATCTAATAAAATACCTTGGTTTAATATTGTTTAAAAATCTGTAAAAAAAATGCCTCTTTTAATAGAGGCCAGGTGTAGGTGTAAGGTGAGTTTTAGGTTAAATTATTTATATATTCTATAACATTTTCTAACGGTTCCACGTCACCAAACTTGGCGTCAATGTCAAAAAGGTTCCATTCGATTGCCCCAGGTATCCTATCTCCTATGGTTCCCTCAGGAACGATTACTCGAAAACCACAGGCAATGGCATCCATACATGTATGTCTTACACATGCACAGGCTGTGGCACCTGTAACAATAACTGTATCCATACCAAGTGAAGTTAACTGGTACTGTAGTGGTGTTCCGGCGAAGCAGCTTGCCATTTTTTTGACAAAGATGATTTCATCAGGCTGAGGATCTAGTCTTTCATCAATTTGAGCCCAGTAAGTATCCAGATGCAGCTCTCGAAGGGGGATTTTTTTATCCCAGATACCGTTATCCACAAAGCCATTTGGATTAAAAGCAGTTGTGCTGTAAAAAATAGGAACTTTTTTGGGTCTGGCTGCATCTAATAGCTTTCTTGTGTTCGCCACCATTTCATCAGCACCTACACAGGTAAATGCGTGCCCTTCCCTTGTCCAGGCATTAGCCAAGTCCACATTAATAATAGCCGGCTTTTTTCCATAGCCCATTCTTGTTTGAAATCCTCTTTCTTTGTAGATTTCCCGTGCTTTTTTGAAAGTTTCCTGCAGTACTTTTGGATCAAACACATCATATACTGACATAACAACACCCTTTCTACTTTTTTTGTATATTTTATTATCGTCCAAGTTGTTCTTGGACCCTTCCATAATATTGATGGATGTCTCCTGCCTGCTTGGAAGGTATACCTATTATTCTGCTGGCTAAAAATGTCACCATGATTGAAGTAATCATTCCAGATGCACCAGAAATCCAAACATTAAAACCAATACCAAGCAATAATGTCAAAAACAGCGTTGTACCAATGATCGAACCAGCAATTGCTCCCTGTTTTGTTGCCTTCTTATCATAAACTGCCATTATGACTGGGCCAACTACCATACAGGCCATTCCCCCTAATGCTGCATAAACCAACAGTGACAAAAAATGGGGAGTCTTCCATAAGGAAATTGCAAGGGAAAGTCCACCTATTACAAAGGTACAAAACTGTGTAACCCTTAAAGCCTGTTTTTCTGTTAATTTTTTATTCAATGTTTTGTTAATCAAGTCGTGACCTACCGTTGTTCCAACAGTAATTAGTACGCCGGCTACAGTAGTCAGTATGGCTGATAAAATGCCAATTACAGCCATGACCCCTAGAAAAGTAGGAAAGTAGTTTTTAATTACCATGGGCACAACAGAATCTGGGTCAGCCAATCCCGGGAATAAAATCCTTCCTGCTGTCCCAGCCCACATGGCACCACTAATTATTGTGGTAAAGATAATAAGGTAAATAACGAGTCTTTTAAAGCTTTGGATATCTTTGAGTGCAAAAAACCTGGCACTCATATAAGGCTGGCCAATTTGCCACAACCAGTAATAGATAAGCATAAAGAATGCAGTCATGGGTGTAAATAGGATAGGTTCAAAAATTGCGTTTAAAGTTGGGTTAATTGCCTCCAACTTCATATTCATTGCACCCCAACCACCAACTGCATAGATGCTTACAGGCACCAACACGAACATGACAGCTGCCATGAACGCACCCTGGACCACATCTGTCCAAGCTACTGCCAGCAAACCACCCATGGCACAATACATGATCATAATAATGCCAAAAACCAATGTGGCAGTAACAAAAGGGATGTCAAAAAAAGTGCTGAATAAAACACCAATACCTTTGAACTGGGCAATCATCATGGGGACATAAAATATAACAATTCCAAGAGAGACAAAGGCTCGCAAGAATTTACTCTCATACATTTCTCCTAAAAAATCTGGAATAGTCAATGTATTTAACCGTGCACTAATCATACGCATTCTAGGTCCAATTAATAATGTTGGAATAATTAATCCTGGAATACATCCAATCCAGATCCATGCCATTGGCCAGCCAAACGTATAGGCCAGACCGCCATTGCCTAGATAACTACTGGCACTACCGTATGTAGAAACCATACAAATAGCAACAATTAGTGGTCCTAAAGATCTGCCAGCAACAGCAAAATCAGCAGTATTTTTTGTTCTAATGGTGGCAATGTAGCCAATTCCTATGAGTAGACAAATAAAAACAACAAGACCAATTACTAACTGCAGCCACACATTGCTTCCGAATGTCAAATTATCCATTGTTTTCAATTTCCCCTCTCTTTAAGAGTTCAAACATTTCCTCGGTCCAAAATT
>JAGXSK010000368.1 GCA_018333845.1 Clostridia bacterium
GCCCTTTTTGTGAGAACCTTGAAGGCAGGTATTTTAAATATATACCAAAGAGAAGCTATAAGGGTCAAACCCACACTAGAAGCGGCAAAAAATATATAAATAGATATTAGCGAACCCCAAGGCACCATGTCACTTACACCCTGATACTTTTCGCCATATATTAGTATAGTCAAAACACCAATTAAACCTACACAAATCAAAATTAGAGCAATAGTTCTTATTAATTTTTGATTGGTCACATACCTCACCACCTTTCCTATTTTTTCACATAATAAATTCTAGGTTGTGTACCCTTTTCAGGTATGAGCTGATATAAGCTTTTCTTTGCCATGAGACTGCTGATTCTACTGTTTTTATCTTCAACATCGCCAAACACCCTTACTTCATTCATACACGTACCGACACAGGGAGGCATTTCACCTTTTACCACATAATCTGCGCAAAATTTACATTTTTCTGGCACATGTTTTTCTTTATCCATGGTTCTGACCCCATATGGGCAGGCAACCATACAATATTTGCAGCCAATACATTTTTTATGGTCCACCAGGACAATCCCATCTGATCTTTTATAGGTAGCCCTTGTGGGACAAACGTGTAAACATGGAGGATTATCACAGTGTTGACACTGTACAGGCACTATTTCCTGCCGCACATTAGGATAGGAACCCCTTTCTCTATACTCTAACCTGTTAAAAGCCATGTCAGGCGGTAACTGCCACTGCATTTGACATGCAATTCTGCAGGCACCGCATCCAGTACATCTAGAAGGGTCTATCAGCATGGAAAATTTAGCCATTATACAACCCCCTTTCGAACCTTAACTATTACTTCCTGACCCATAACACTACCAGCTATGGGTTCAACCATTGCAGGAAGAAAATCATTATAATTTAACCCAACTCCATATGCTGTCCTTGCCTTCTTGGAAAAACCGCCATAGGCAGATGGAATCCATACACAATCAGGATGAAGCAGTTCTGTTACTTTCACATTAATCTGTTTTTTTGCCTTTTCTGATTCAATTGTAATTAAGTCACCATTTTTTATGCCTAGTTTTTCAGCTCTGGATCTATTCATCCATATCCAAGTACCATTATAGTCTTCTGTTATGGCCATTAAGTAAGGGTTGTTGCTTGTAACGTGGTGAGAATGCCAGGGTTGTTTGCCATGGATTAGACGA
Source organism: Clostridia bacterium (assembly GCA_018333845.1). Classification (GTDB taxonomy): domain Bacteria; phylum Bacillota; class DSM-16504; order Desulfitibacterales; family Desulfitibacteraceae; genus Desulfitibacter. Next base: position 1,184 of record JAGXSK010000368.1, read on the forward strand.
AATTCATCCTCATGAACAGGATTTACCTTAGGAGGTATCCACCTTGGCACTCCTGAGAATCCATTAACTTTGTAAATTCCCACTGAAAACTCTACCTTTCCAGATGGTGTACGCAGGGCAGGATTACCCCTAATCTTTGGCATGCCTTCTTCTACACTTGCTGGAAATTCCAAACATCCTGCATCCTTAAGCCTATCAAGTGATATCCCAAGAGGTTCTATCATTGCAGCAGCCTCCTGCTCAACTGTAAAATCAAAGTATTCCATGGCACCTATTTCAGCAGCAATACCCTTAAGAATATCAAGAAGTGGCCTGGTGTCATGAACTGGCTCAATGACTTTCTGCCTCCAGGCCACCTGAGGATAAGGATGAGTTATATGCCCATGACATAAAAGGGGTCTTTCGGTTCTTTCTAAAAAGTAGCTTTCAGGCAGAATATAATCAGCAACATAAAGGGATGTTTCATTCCAATCAATAGGTATGGAAACAACAAGGTCTGCCTTTTTCATTTTCTTTTGGTATTCAGGATCTGGTCCGGTTCTTAATGGATTATAATGGTAAATAAAAAGAGCCTTAACCTTGCCTTCATCCACCAATTGGGGCACTAATTGAGGTATACCCCTGCCTGCTTCTACTGTCGCATATTTCCCTGCTTCACCAGCCCCATCTACCCTGGGACCTTTTTCCTTTTCTGGCGGCTTTTCGACATCTAACGACCCTAAGGTAATCTCCGCTGAAGGCAACAGGCCACCTTTTTTAAACATGTTGCCCAACAGAGCATTAATCACAACATTCATTTGAGCCTGTTGAACACTATTTATATAGTGTGCATTTAGTCCATGATAACCTGTTTCCAAAAAAGCTCTAGGCGCTGCTTTAGCCATATCTCTTGCCGTCTGTCTAATTTTATCGGCAGGTACGTCAGTAATTTCTTCCGCCCATTCTGGAGTACAAAGTTTATTTGCCTGCCAGAATTCATCGAAACCTTCGACATAATTTGCAACAAATTGCCTATCATAAAGTCTTTCAGTTATTAGGGTATTAGCAATTGCCAAAAAGAATGCTAAATCAGTACCAGGACGAATAGGTATCCATTCATCCGCTAATATGGCAAGCTCACAATGCCTGGGATCTACAACTACAAGTTTTGCGCCCTTTTCTTTAGCCTTGACAATTTGATTCATGCCATTTGGAATAATTCCCCCAGCAAAATTCCGACCTACGAAAAGCATGTATTTGGTATTCTCATGATCTCCATAAAGATTCGTTCCCACCATTTTGGGCCATACATTGGTTTTTGATGTAAAACACGTTGCGTAATGTGTAATATAGTTTGGTGAACCTAGAAATTCTAACAAAATATCTGCGTAGTGTTTTCCCCTTACACCATGTTCCATCCAAACGAAAGAATCGCCACCATACTGTTCAATAACACTGTTAAGCTTCTCTCCAATTTCTTTAAAAGCTTGTTCCCATGAAATTGGTTCAAATTCCATTTCACCAATTCGCTTCATTGGTTGGGTTACCCTATCAGGATTGTACACATCTATTACCATGCCATGCCCCCTTGCACATATTCTGCCTCTGCTTTTCATATGTATAGGGTGCCCCTCTGTTTTCCATATCCGACCATTTTTAACATAGACATACATTCCGCACATATTAGAACAGCCATTACACAGGGTTGGAATTCTTTTTATAGGTGAGTTCTCAGCAGCCCTGGAAAACTCCCTTAGACTAAAATGAATGGGCACCACACTTATGGCACCTGCAGCTGCTGCCATTTTCAAAAAAGTCCGCCTTTTGATCTGTTTCACTTTCATGACTCCTCTCTTTAAAGTAAGACTTTATTTATAGGCCTTCTTTCATCTATTTTAATAGCTTTTCAATTACTTTTATCCCCTACGAGGACTCTAGATATTAGCTTCATCCAGCGCCTGTATCTAAAACATTAATCCTGGTAACTACCGTTGGCAGATTACCCCAATCACATTCTACCTTTTCTACAGGAAAGCCCCTCTCAAAATTAGCATCACCATAACAAGAAACCCAAGCGCAACGTACAGGCTGCAGCCCAATAACCTCAACCTGAGTTGTCCAATCACTCATTCCATAGGTCATAGCAATTGCATTATAACCAAGTTGATTTAACAGCCTTGCCGCCATGTTTGCAAGGTGCCCTGAATAGCATACAACAATAATTTGTTCATCCGTCGGCAGCTTTTGCAGTTCTGAAACTATACCTAGTAAGCCATATGGAATATTAACAGCACCTTCTATATGACCTGACAAGTAGTGCTCTCTTTGTCGTACATCTAAAATAAAATAGCTCTGCTGTTCCTCTAAATTTTTCTCGTAGACTTGGGCTCCAGATAAACCACCAGCTCTGTTATTTTGGAAAATACTTTCATTTTTTAATATTAGCACTTCATTTAAAGATAAATGTCCACTAACCTCAATAACCGGCAGAGAAAATGTCTGGTTTAATCCTGTTGGGGTTGTAACAACAGGATTATCTCCCAATTCACATACTTCAGGAGTTTCATTTATCCAGCCAAGCATACCGTTGTTCATAACTCCCACATCAAACTCCAGCATTCCCCAAAAGGCTGCCGTTTGACTAGCTTCTGCGCCAGTATAACCAACCAAGATTATCAGTTTATCTCTTGGCAGTTTCTCTATCTGCTCTGGCATCCAGGTTGTGTTGTAAGGTATATTAACTGCACCTTGTATACTTCCTGCCAAAAAATCCTCTGATTCTCTTAAATCTACAATATAGTAATTTGGGTCAGGTCTCATTATTACTTTTTCAAAAATTTCGCTCGCACTAAATACAGGCACTTCCCTATTTGCAATAAATTTATTAGTACTTTCAACCAATTCCATTAATACATCATGATATTTTTTTTCATTATCATCAACAACTGCCCCTGGTTCTTTATCACAGCCTAGACTTAATAAGAAAATTGCAACTGCCATGATAATTAATATTAAAGATTTCTTAAACACGCACCTTCCCTCCCAGCAAATTATTCTATTATGACATTTCTATTATACTAAGTATCTACTGCTAAATTGATTGGCATTTTATATGTTTTTAATAATAATGTAAAAGTGAACTTTTTATATGTATTACTTCTACTTATTATTGTTATTTCCTTCTATACTAAGTATTTTTTTAAATGTTTTTTGTTTTATTTAAAGAGAAAAAAAGACACCCAACTCTAGTTTGAGTGTCTTTACCTATTCTTATTTGTTCGTAGTCACCTTGCACACTCTGAGCCCTTGCCGGTTAAAATCTCCAGCCCATGACCTAATACTGGCAGCACCACATCCAGACATTCAGAAACAGCCTTTGGGCTGCCTGGTAAATTGATAATCAGGGTTTGCTTTCTAATTCCTGCCGCAGCCCTTGAAAGCATGGCCTTTGGGGTTATTTTATAGCTGGCAGCCCTCATTGCCTCAGGTATGCCTGGAACTGCTCTGTCACATAGAGATAAAGTTACTTCTGGAGTTATGTCTCTTAG
>JAGXSK010000369.1 GCA_018333845.1 Clostridia bacterium
TCTGCTAGTTGATTCTGAATTCCTTTCCACGAAGGCATTTCATATTCAACCAGACGCCGAACTCCCAATGTTTTAGTGTTGGTTTCAAAATGCCCGGCACTAACACGAACCTAGCAGGATTACCTATAGCTTTTCTTTGTTGCACCTATAATTATACATGAGCTCTTTAATTAATGCAAGCAGAGCAATTAGGGTCAGGCTTGACAAATTGACAAAATAGAGGTGATTTTATTGAAAATTTTAAACTTAGGTTTAATACCCATTAAATCATGGGCTGCTGATCTAGAAGAGGGAGCTTTAATACAGGCCCAAAACCTGTCTAACCTGCCTTTTGCCTTTAAACATATTGCCATTATGGCCGATGCCCATGAGGGATATGGAATGCCCATTGGAGGAGTGTTAGCCTGCAAGGGCATGATAATTCCAAATGCTGTGGGAGTTGACATTGGCTGTGGAGTCATGGCAGTTAAAACTGATATTAAAGAAATAAGCAGGGAAAATATTAAAGAGATTATTAATAGGGCTTATAAATCCATTCCGTCAGGCTTCGGCCGCCACAAAAAACCCCAGGATTGGGAAGGCTTCAAAGGCTTACCTGGTACAAAGATTTTTAATCAAGAATTTAACTCTGCCAGATGTCAAATTGGCACCCTTGGCAGCGGAAACCATTTCTGCAGCATTGAAAAAGGAAGTGATGGTCATATTTGGCTCATGGTTCACTCTGGAAGCAGGAATCTGGGGTATAAAGTGGCTAATTATTATAACAAGATTGCCAAAAAAATTAATGAGAGGACTAATCTAGTTCCCAAAAGCTATGACCTGGCACCCCTGGAGATCAATTCTGAAGAAGGCAGGGAGTATTTTGATGCCATGAACTACTGCCTGGAATTTGCAAAGGCTAACAGGGAAATGCTGTTTAACTCCTTTTATGGGATCTTTTGCGATGCAGCTTCCTCAAAGAAAATCCTCCAAAAAATTGATATTCACCATAATTACGCAGCCATTGAAACCCATTATGGTGAGGAGGTTGTACTGCACCGCAAGGGAGCCACAAGTGCCAGGAAATTGGAGTTGGGAATTATCCCTGGTTCCATGGGTACTCCCTCATATATTGTTGAGGGCCTGGGAAATCCAGAGAGTTTCATGTCCTGCTCCCATGGTGCGGGAAGGGTAATTGGCAGAAAGCAGGCTAACCGTGTCTTTACAGAGGAAATGGCAAATGAGGCAATGGAAGGTATAGTTTTTAAAGGATGGAAGGGAGATTATTCTGAGGCTCCCATGGCTTATAAGGATATTGAAGAGGTCATGAATAACCAGAAGGACCTGGTCAAACCATTGGTCAAGTTAAGCCCCCTGGGGGTAATGAAGGGTTGATATAAAAAATTGGAGGGAACTGATGTGAAGGAAAAAATCCTTGCCCATAGAGGGGTTTCTTTAACGGCTCCTGAAAATACTCTGCCGGCATTTGCTGCAGCCATAAAACAAGGATTAGCTGGCATTGAGCTGGATGTGCAGATGTCCAAGGATGGTCATTTAATAGTAATCCATGATGAAAGGGTAGACAGGACCACTAATGGAAAAGGCCTGGTAAGGGATATGACCCTGGAGGAAATAAAAAGTCTTGATGCCGGCACCTGGTTTGCAGAAAAGTACAGTGGAGTAAAAATCCCCGTGCTTGAGGAGGTCCTGGAGTTAATAGATAACAGGGAATTCATGATAAACATTGAGCTGAAATCAGGAATCATCCAGTATCCAGGATTGGAAGAAAGGGTTCTTGAAGCAGTGAAAAAATATAATTTATTAGACAAGGTTATTTTTTCTTCTTTTAACCATTACAGCCTCTTAAAAATTAAAGAAATCCATGAGGGTGCTAAAACTGGTGTTCTTTATTACGCAGGCCTGGTTGACCCCTGGGAATATGGCAAGAAACTTAAGGCCTATTCACTTCATCCCTTTTTACCATCTGTAACAGAACAAATGGTAAAAGAGTGCCTGGTGCAAGGACTGCAGGTCATACCTTTTACAGTAAATAATAAAGAAACTGCCAAAAAACTAATTGACTTTGGTGTGGAATATGTAATCATGGACTGGGGGCAGATTACTTAAAAGTGGTATAATACTACAGCGAAATTTAACAATTAGCGGAGCCATGGGGACGGTTCGAGGGTCACCGTAGTGCAACGAAGGTCCGAAGGGAAGACGATGGAACCGTCCCCCTGGCGCACCATGGCGCAGCGAAAGGAGTAACCTTTCGCTGTAGAATAATATAGCAAAGATAACTTAAAGATGCTTTAGGAGTGATTTTATGTCAAAGTATACTTATTATTGTGTAACTAATTGAGCTACTTGTCGTAAAGGGAAAGGGTGGCTTTCCGAAAAGGGTATGGAGTTTGTTGATAGAGACATTGAGAAGGAACCTTTAAGTGAAGAGGAATTAAAAAACCTGGCAAAATTAAAGAGTGGGACAGTGGTAGAACTTATTAATCCCAAGAGCAGAAATCTCAAACAGATGGAGCTGGATTTAAGCAAGTTAGATGAACCTGGTGCCATAAAGGCTTTACAGGGAAATCCCAAGATCATGTATAGACCCATATTAACAGATGGAGAAAGAATAGTTGTTGGATTTAAAGAGGATGAGTTTAAAAACTTTTTCTAAGAGGCCGTTAGCGTCTCTTCTTTATTTTCTATTCCTTTTATCCTTTTATCCTTTTATCCTTTTATCCTTTTATCCTTTTATCCTTTTATCCTTTTATCCTTTTATCTATTTTCGGTGCAAATACTTGGATTTTGAGGTAAAATGTTAGGGGTAAAGCGAGGTGTATCATATGATTGTACTTCAATGCAACAACCTGACTAAAAGCTATGGAGCAGATAATATATTTGAAAATGTATCCTTTGCAGTACGCCAGGGAGATAAGGCAGGGCTTGTAGGACCAAATGGTGTGGGTAAATCTACCTTGATAAAGGTCATAGTTGGAGATGAGCTTGTGGATAAAGGCGTGGTTACCCTTGGTAAAGGTGTAAGGGTAGGCTATCTCCCCCAATCCACCAGCATGCTAGAAGGAGAAAAACCCCTAATGGACTATGTCCTGGAGGAATATAGTGATTTATTAAGGCTTAGGCAGGAGATAAAAAAATACCAGAAGAAAATGGCCCTGCCTGAGGTATATAATGATTCGAAAAAATTGGAAATGGTAATGGGCTCCTACTCTAGTTTTGTTGAACTTTATGAAAGAGAAGGCGGTTACAGCTTTGAAAGTAAAATCAGGGGAGTTCTCATTGGATTAGGGTTTGGGGAAGAGGATTTTAACAGAAATTTGAGCACCTTTAGCGGTGGACAAAAGACTAGAATATCCCTTGCCAGGATTTTAATTCGCAATCCTGAACTGTTAATACTGGATGAACCAACAAACTATCTTGATTTAAAAGCAGTAGAATGGCTTGAAGGATATCTAGCAAACTATACTGGTGCCATCCTCCTTGTGTCCCATGATAGATATTTTCTTGACCAGGTAACTAATGTAACCTTTGAATTGAAAGGCTCAGGGATAGAAAGCTATCCAGGTAATTATTCCAGGTACCTGATTCTAAAAGAGCAGAGGCAGGAGTCCTATAAGCGAGAATATGCAAAGCAGCAGGATTATATACAGCATCAAGAAGAGTATATTAGGAAATACAAGGCAGGCATTAAATCCAAACAGGCCAGGGGCAGGCAAAGTATTCTTAACCGGCTTGAAAGGCTGGATAAGCCAGAGGAATATAACAAAAGGGCAGCTATAGAATTCAGGGTAGAAACAGGAACAGGAGAAAAGGTTTTAGAAGCTACAAATTTGTCAATGGAGTACCCTGGAAAACTATTATTTAAAGGCATTGACATTAATATTTGGAAGGGTGAGAAGGTTGCCCTTATAGGTGACAATGGTACAGGAAAAACCACCCTTTTAAAGATGCTGGCAGGCAAAATTTCTGGCATGGGTGAAATTAGGTTTGGCTCCAGGGTCAAGACTGCTTATTTTACCCAGGAGCATGAAGATCTAAATCTGGAGAATACAGTATTGGAAGAGCTGTGGCTTGATCCAAAAATGACAGCAAATGAAGTCAGGTCAGTACTTGGCAGGTTTTTGTTCTCAGGTGATAGTGTGGAGAAAAGGGCAGGATCTCTTAGCGGAGGGGAACGAAGCAGGCTGATGCTTGCAAAGCTTTTTCTGCAAAATGCCAACCTTTTAATTTTGGACGAGCCCACAAATCATCTAGATATAGATACAAGGGAAGTATTGGAGGATGCACTATTGGAGTTTCAAGGAAACCTGTTTTTTGTCTCCCATGACCGATACTTTATAAATAAGCTCGCCACCAGGGTCATGGAGCTTGAAGATGGCAAGATCCATGAATATCTTGGGGATTTTGACTATTACAAATGGAAAAAAAGAGAAATCCAGCTTGACGAGGAAGCCAGGCTTGAGAAAAACAAGCCACTTATTAAAAAAACATCAAAATCCAAGCAAGATAAGCCAAGGGATAAGGCTATACCATTAGCGGAAATAGAAATGGAGATTGAAGTCCTGGAGGAAAAGCTCACTGAGCTTGGTGAAAAACTTGGGGATACTAACCTTTATAATAACCCGCAGGAAGTTAAAAGGTGTACAGAAGAATATAAAAAAATCGAGGAAGAACTGGCTGAGCTATATGCTCAGTGGGAGGCTAGAATTGAATAATAACAATATATCTTTAGTTTCCTGGATTAACTATATAAATTTCTTTACACTATCAGGGCAGAAAGTATAACTTTTAAATGTAGATAGTGGTCGGCTAAAACGCGTCTAAGCTGCATATCCGGCATTAGAACATGGTGTTCGTCATAAGCAACCAAGGTTTTCGCTGGCGCCAAAAGGCTTGGCGAAAGCCAAGTTTTCTTTAAGAGAAAAATAATATATAATCCTATATATAAGAGTTAGGAGGCTTCTTTACACTACCCAAATAGAAAACAGGAGGGAAAATAATGATCAGTGTTTTTGATATACTTGGCCCGGTGATGGTGGGGCCATCCAGTTCCCATACAGCTGGAGCAGTAAATATAGGCAGGGTTGCAAGGCAGGTGCTTGGTTGTGAGCCAAATAGAGCAGACATTACACTATATGGTTCCTTTGCTAGAACCTATAAAGGGCACGGCACAGATCGTGCGTTAGCAGGTGGAATTCTTGGGATGACTACCTATGACCCACGCATCAAAAATGCCCTGGAAATAGCCAGGCAGCAGGGAGTACTAGTAAATTTTATAATAGCAGGCGACCATTCCTATCACCCAAATACAGCAAGAATTGAGATTTACGGTTGTGAGCATAGGACGCAAATTGTAGGTGTATCCATTGGCGGGGGTAGGATTTCCATTAGAGAAATTGACGGCTTCGAGGTAAATATTTCAGGTGAATATCATACCATAGTCTGCTCATATGATGAGCAATTAGGAATGGTGGCTAGGGTATCTTCAATATTGGCTTCAGAGCACATAAATATTGCTTTTATGAGGGTATCCCGCAGTGAAAATAGGGATAAAGCACTCATGGTGGTAGAGGTGGACCAGCCTTTAACAGAAGAGGTGCTCAAGCGAATTAACAGGTTAAAAGCTATTTCCCATGTTAAATATGTAAAGAAAATAGAGTTTTAAAGAGGTGCAAAAAACCATGGAAAAATTTAATACTTTAGAAGAATGGGTTAGTTTAGCTGACAAATATGGCATTTCCCTGGCAGAAGTTGTTGTCAGGTGGGAAGCATCGGTTTCAGGAAAAAGTGAAGCAGAGGTTCGTCATAAAATGTACAATAATCTTGTGGTAATGAAAAAATCCATTGAAGAAGGCCTTGAAAAAAAGGAAGCTACAATGGGTGGACTTGCCAATGGGGAAGCCGTGAAAGTACGTGATGCCGTAAAAAATGGTGTACTACCGGATGATAGAATTTCCAGGGTGAGTTATAGGGCTCTAGCTGTTAGCGAATTAAATGCTGCCATGGGATGCATTGTTGCAGCACCTACTGCCGGTTCATGCGGCATTCTTCCGGCAGTCCTAATAACAGTTGCCGAAGAAGATGATATCAATAAAGAAAAGCTGGTGGAAGCCCTGTTTGTTGCCTCTGGAATTGGCATTATCATTGCTGAAAAGGCTACAATTGCAGGAGCCGAGGGCGGCTGCCAGGCTGAATGCGGCTCAGCAGCAAGCATGGCTGCTGGTGCTGTAGTCTATTTAAAAAAGGGAACCCCTGAACAGGTGTTAGATGCGGCAGCACTAGCCCTTAAAAATTCCCTTGGACTTGTCTGTGATCCTGTAGCAGGACTGGTGGAAGTGCCCTGTATTAAAAGAAATGCCTTTCTGGCTGTTCAAGCTTTAGTTGCCGCTGACCTTGCCCTTGCCGGAGTAAAAAGTGTCATCCCAGCAGATGAAGTTATTTCTGCCATGTCAGAGATAGGCCGGGAGATGGCATCCAAGTATAAGGAAACTGCCCAGGGAGGCCTTGCAGCAACACCAACAGGAATAAGGATAATGAAGGAACTTCTAGGAAACAATAAACAGTATTCTTTGTAGGTTTATTATTAAATTTTAAGCTCATTGTACTAGAGAAGGAGGCAAATCCATGCCTGTATATTTAAAGGATGAACAGCTTTTGGAACTTTTCCTGGCTGTTATTTTTAGGGAAGCGGGTTATACTACAGGCATTCCTAGAAGGCATATAGAAGGCAGGTGCGGTATACATCAGGTGCCTTTTCTGGTGATAGAAAAGAGTCTGGTACCATTTAACTATGACACTGTATTAATGCCCAAATGTGTTACTGGCGACTATGATAATCAATGGCAGCAGGTAATGTGGCTCTCTGGAGCGGTAAGCGACCTTCAGCAGGCCAGGCCCAAGGTTTTCAATCCCCTGCCAGATGTAAGGGGTCAAAGTGCAGGTGAGTACTTTCATAGAATCTATGGTGGAACAAAAGCCGATGGAGAATTCTTATCTGTTGAGTATAAGGGAATTGTATTGGTTTCAGGTACCAGTATTTCTGCTAAAGTGAAACAATATGCCCATGGACAAGGGTTAGCCATAATATACATGCCAGATGTGTTTGCTGAAAAGCCAATAGATGTCTGGCTGAATATTACTAGAAAACAGCTCTATTCTTCCCTGGAAAACTCCACTCTTAAGATTAAAGGTCTTTTGCATCATACTAGAAAGATGTCTGACTACAGACACCTTTTAAAAAAGATACGCAGACAGAATCAACAACTATCTCCTGAGGAACACCATGATTTATTAACTATTCTCTATGCCTTGTTAAAGGAAGAACAGCTGCGGCCCTTGTTAAATTATCTTAGAAAGCTGGTTATAGGTACTATAGATGCTCAACCTGTGCTGCTGGAGATAAACAGCATCCCAAAGACCCAGTTAATTATCGGTGCTGCTGATTATTATATTGATGCTGCCAAAAGGTATAAAAATAGAAATCTGTTATTAACTAAAAGACTGGGGTTTAGAGGGGAAGTTAATCGAGCAAATGGCAGAGCTTTATACCATATAAACTTATATCCAGATGAAAACTACTATCCTGTTCCAGAAGGGCTAAAGGACCTGAGAATGGCGCTTTTTCTTTCCGGTGAACAAATAGATTATATTAGAGAAAACAGAGCTTGTCTTAAGTTCATGGTTAAGGACGGGTTGAATTTGGCTGCAGATATTTTTCTGGTTAAATAGAATTTATACTTAAACTACTTAAACTACTTAAACTACTTAAACTACTTAAACACGAACCATTGCTATAAACAGGGCAAAGGGATACAATATAAATGTTTGTACTATATTAATTGGGGATTTGGAAGTAAAGGGGAGATTGCATAATGAAGGTAGGATTGGTTGGACTTCCTACAGTAGGTAAAACTACTTTTTTTAATTTACTGACTAATGCAAAAGTGGAAACAAGTGCCTTTCAAAGCGGCAAGGTCAGTGCCAATTTAAGTTTGGCAAGGGTTCCAGATGAGAGGGTTGATTTTCTTGCCCAGATTTATAAACCTAAAAAGGTGACTTATGCTCAAATTGAAGTCATAGATGTGCCGGGCCTGGTAAGGGGTGCTAGTGAGGGCAGGGGCTCAGGGAATCAGTTTCTGGGCAGCATCAGAAAGGTTGATTGTCTTGTCCATATAGTAAGGGCATTCTCTGATGAGAGCATAATTCACTCAGATGGTTCAGTTAATATTATCAGGGACATAGAGAATATCAGCACGGAATTGCTCCTTGCAGACCTTCAGCTTGTTGAAACTAGAATTGAAAGAATCGACACTGGAAAGAAAATTACCAGGGAGCTCATGGCAGAAAAAGAAGTTCTTCAAAAGCTCCAGGAATCCCTGGAAAAGGAGGTTGGCCTGGCAAATATTGAATTATCTGAGGAAGAGAAAGAAATACTAAGCCATCTAGACTTTTTAACTGACAAGCCTGTAATTATAGTTATCAATGTTGATGAACAACAGCTAAGGGAGGGTTATGAAAGCAGGGAGGAAGCCTTTAACTATTGCAAGGAAAAAAACCTTCCTGTATTTGAGGTGTGTGCCAAGGCTGAGGTGGAAATTAGTGAGCTTGACGAGGAAGATAGAATAGAATTTATGAAGGATTTGAATATTAAGGAGCCTGGCATCCATCTCCTTGCCAGGGCTATTTACCATAGATTAGGTCTAGTCTCCTTTTTAACCACAGGAGAAGATGAGGTCAGGGCATGGACTATTAAAAGAAACACAACTGCAAAAGCTGCAGCAGGAAAAATACATTCTGATATTGAGCGCGGTTTTATTAGAGCTGAGGTAATAAGCTATAGTGACTTTAAAGAATGCGGCAGCATGGCCAGGGCCAAGGAACTTGGCAGGCTTCGCCTGGAAGGAAAAGAGTATATTGTACAGGATGGTGA
>JAGXSK010000370.1 GCA_018333845.1 Clostridia bacterium
TTAAATTTGCTCCAGCCCTTTGAACCATGGCTGCAATTTGCGGTAAATTTTTACTGCCAAGGGTACTGAAAACATTTTGCCCTCTCTGGAGATGCTGTTCTATTTCATCAAGGCCTTCCACCTTCTTGATTAATGGATCATCTGCAAGCTCACAGCTGTGCCTTTCGACCCTGATATATTCAATATCCAGCTGGGCAGCCACTTCCATGGCCAGCTTACTAATCTCCCCGGCAAAGGGATGGGTGGCATCAACCAGAAATACTGTTTCCCTTTCCTTGAGGCACCTGATTAACTCTTCTTTATCAAAGGCCCCCTGCTTTAAATAGGTTATACTATTACTGGCCAAGAGCTCATAGCCATAGGTACTGACCACGGAAGCAGATACCTGGAGACCACTCTCTTTTAAAAGCTTGACTGTTTCCCTGGCTTCTGAAGTGCCTGCCAGAACGAAAATCATACCTTGTAACCCCTTGGAGTGACCATTTTGCCATTTTCAACCTTTGTTTGGGAATTACCAACTATTACTGTTGTTAGCATATCTATTTCTTCCTTTAGCATATCCCTGAGGGTTGTAATAACTACACTTTCTAACCCTCTTTTTGCACAGCGAACTATGCCTACAGGTGTTTCAGGGTTCTTATGCCATAAAAGTATTTCTCTTGCTGATTCAATGTGGGTTTGTCTGCCATGACTCTTGGGATTATACAGTACAACTATAAAATCTCCCAGACCTGCAGCTTCCAGTCTGTTCATTATTTTCACCCAGGGGGTAAGCAGGTCACTTAAACTAATGACAGCAAAATCATGCATAAGGGGAGCTCCTAAAGCTGCTGCTGCTGCAGTAGCTGCTGTTACACCAGGCACTACCTCCACATCCACACTATCCCCGGCAAGCTCCAATACTATTCCAGCCATGCCATAAACTCCAGGGTCACCGCTGCTGATGACAGAAACTGTCCTGCCCTGCTGTGCAAGGTTTACAGCCAATTGGGCCCTGTCTATTTCCTTGCGCATTCCAGAGCTGATAACCTCTTTGCCCTCTGTTAAATCCTCAATTAGGTCCAGGTATGTTTTGTAACCTATTATAACATCAGATATTTTTAATGCTTCCAGGGCTGCAGGAGCCAAGAGATCCCTGTCCCCTGGCCCAAGTCCAACCACCAGGATTTTTCCACAGCCACACTTATTGTTACTGGGCCCACTTTTTGCTTCGGCACAATTGTGCTGCCCATGTTTGCCGCTAGCTTTGCAGCAGGTTCGCATACTCCACCAACTCCTATCTGTTTTTTCACCCAATGAGAAGGCTCAAAGGTTCCTTCCAGGGTGCTAACCTCCTCTTTAGTTACAGTTCTCAAGGGAACCTTCATTTCCTTAGAAAGGAGCTTTAGTGCCTCCTCCTCTCCCTTAAAATCTATGGTAGCCAGGGCTTTGATACACCTTTCATCAAGATAAAAGCGCTTAAAAGTTTCCCTTAATGCCCTGGTTACAGTCTCCAGGGCTACCCCCTTGCGGCAGCCAATACCAACCACCAGATTACGCGGTAAAATCTGCAGTATCTTGCCTGCTGCCTCCTGAACATAGGGACTGATTAATACCGCAGGCTCACTAAACTCCGGCCATTCCTGCCAGATAAAGCCATCCTTAATAGACGAAACAATGGGAAAGGGACTGGATAAATATACTTTCTCCCCCTCTACCAGCAGCCTATTAAAAACCTTTACCTTTTCCCTGGGTACCACCAGGCCATCTAGTTCTGCAGCAAGGACATCCACTGCCGGCTTTCCCCTTACATCAGTTGCAGTAGTTATTACTGCCTGACCCTTTAGCTTGTCTGCCACTTTTCTTGCCAGGTCATTGGCTCTCCCTACATGCCCTGATAACAGGCTTATGGCAAAGGTACCCTTTTCATCCACCACCACCACAGCAGGATCCCAATACTTGGACTGAACTAATGGAGCCAGGCTCCTAACTACTATTCCTGTGGCCATGATGCATATTATTTGAGGATACCCTGTAAATACCTCTGCAAAGGTATGCTGCCAACCCTCAAAAAACCTGACCTGTACTGATCTATCCTGTCCAATAGTGTTTTCAAGTCTTTTGGGAACAAAAACTGCTGTAGTTCCCTCAAGAAGCTTCCCAAGCCTCACGGCAAGCTCTGCACCCTTTTCAGTTAAGCATATTACTGCTGTGAGGTTATTTTCCTTCTCTGAATTCATGGGTAAATTCCCTATCATATAATTTGGATTTTCCTGTATCCTTTAAAAAGTTCCCCACCAGGATTAAAGCTGTTTTAGTAATACCTGCATCCCTGGTCAGCTGGGCCAGGTTTGCCAGGGTACCCTTTAAAACCCTTTCCTCGGGCCAGGATGCCTTTTCCACCACTGCAGCAGGTGTATCTGGCGAATAACCCTCCAGGAGCTGCTCAACAACCCTTTCAATCATGCCCACAGACAGAAAGATTGCCATGGATGAACCATGGGCTGCCAGACTGGCAAGGTTTTCTCTTGCAGGTACGGGGGTTCTTCCCTCCATACGGGTGATAATTACCGTTTGGGTTCCGTCAGGAACTGTGTATTCCTTCTGTACACTAGCTGCTGCTGCTAGAAACGAGCTAACCCCTGGAATTACTTTAAAGGGCACACCCTTTTGTTTGAGCAGCTCCATCTGTTCTCCAATGGCACCATAAAGACTTGGGTCACCAGTATGGAGCCTGACCACCTTTTCACCTTTGTTGTATGCCTCAACCATTGTCTCAACTATTTCTTCCAGGTCCAAATGGGCACTGTTGACCAGCCTTGCTCCTGCTTTCGTATAATCGAGAACTTTTTCATTTACAAGGGATCCTGCCCATACAACAAGATCTGCCTCTTGAAGCAGCTTGTAGCCCTTTAGAGTGATTAGTTCAGGATCCCCTGAACCTGCCCCTACAAAGAAAATCACTTTTCATCATCTCCTAGCTTTTTTTTGATAATCATTGTGGAGAGATAGTCAAACTTTTTATTGCGAAGTTCCTTTAATTCATTGGTGTAAAACCCATCTGGAAATCCACAGCGACTGGCATAAAAGGCCTTGTCAAGTATGCCCTTCTCCTCTAATATATCAATGACCTTATCTGCCTGATTGCCTGCCTTTAAGAGCACGATGTTATCAAACTCGGTTATGATTTTTTCCAGGCTTTGTTTATCATTTAATGCCGGAACTATAATCAGGCTTTCTTCGCCTTCAGCCAGGGGCTGACCAATCCAGGCAGATATTGAATTAATTGAGCTGATTCCAGGAATTATTTCTATCTCAGCTTCTGGAGCAAGCTTTTTCACATATTTTAAAAGATATGTAAAGGTACTATAAATAGTTGGATCACCAAGGGTTATGAAAGCTGTGTCCTTACCCTGGTTCAAGACCTCTGCCACCTGCCCGGCAGCCTGCTGCCAGTGTCTTTTTAAATCCTCCTGGTCAGTAATCATTGGCAGTATAAGCTCAACAGTTTCACAATTCTTGTTGACAAGCTCGGAGGCTATTGATAGAGCCAGGCTTCTCTTTTCTCTTTTAGATTTTGGTATTAAAAGTACATCAATTTCCCCCAGTATCCTTTTTGCTTTTAGTGTCAACAGCTCAGGGTCTCCAGGGCCTACTCCTATACCATAAAATTTTCCTAAGGACAAGTTATTACCCCCTTTTTCCAGCAGCAATTATGGTTACAGGATTTCTTGCCTGCCAGAGTGCTGCCCTGCCCCTCTGGCTAACCACAGCAATATTAACCTGCACTGCCTCTAATGTATAATTTTTCTCTTTTAGTATATTAAATGCCTCCGGACCTGTTCCCAGAGTCACTGAGTTAATCACCAGCCAGCCCCCAGGCTTTAGCTTTTCGTCACATGTTTCTAAAACATCTCGTAGGTTCCCCCCACTGCCCCCTATAAATATTCTGTCTGCTTCCGGCAGGTCTGCCAGGGCCTGTGGAGCAGTACCCCCAATAATATGTATATCCACACCAAATTTTTTGCTGTTTTCCTGAATTAGGTCAATACCCCGGGGATTTTTTTCAATGGCATATACCCTGCCATTAGCTGCCATGATTTTACATTCCACAGCTACAGAACCACTGCCTGCACCTACATCATATACTACAGCCCCTGGAAAAAGCCTAAGCTTTGACAGTGATAGAACCCGTATTTCATTTTTGGTCATTGGAACACCTTCATCCCGGATAAACTCCTCGTCTGGGATGCCGGGAGTTATATACATCCATTTACTCATTTAAAATCACCATCACACTGTTACTATAGTCTTCCTCATCCTTAGACAAGGCCTTTAGCGTTGTATATACCAGCTTTTCCCATGGATATGATAAGTCCTTACCTACAATAACCTGCATATCTGCTGCCCCTTTTGCAAGGAGGTAATCTGCTATCTTTTGAGGTGTCCAGGGACTGCCCGTTAGCATTGCAGTTATCTGAGCCTTTTCAACTCCTTCTACTGCCAAATCCAGTGAACGCCCATGCATGCTTAATATCTGGGCCTCATTCCAGGGTTTCTTGATCCTGGCAAACATGAGCTGGATGGAACTGATTCCAGGCACAAACTCCAGATCATTGGCTGGGATGTGCCTTGTCAGGTAGTTTGCCAGGCTGTAAATCCCTGTATCTCCAGAAACCAGCACCACAATCCTTTTGGAATGTCTGTGCTCATTAATATATTCAATGGCTTTTTTAAGTTCCTTGTCCACAGGAAATTGTTCCTGGCCTTGAGAGACAAAGGTATCAAGAAGGCGCTGTCCTCCAACAAGTACTTCCGCCTGTTTTATTGTCTCCAGGCCTATGGGTGTAAGATAGCTTTCGTGCCCAGGACCTGTTCCCACAACTTTAACTAAACCTGCCAACCTAGCTCCCTCCCCAATGTTACGGCTTCCTCATCATAACCTATTATCTCCCCATCCAGGGAATACATTACAGTACCAATTCTAAGCTCTTCTTCAAGGAGTTCTAGAGAACGTTTACTTGCCCACCTGGCAATATTTTTATAAACCTCCTGGAGACCATGGCTTTTTATAAGCTCTATTGAAGCATCAATAGTATTTAGCTCCATTATTTCTTTAATTAAAGCAGGTGAAGCACCCATCATGGCCGCGTGTGCTGCCAGGATTTCTCTTCGGCCATCTGCTATTTTGCTGTGGGTATGAAAGATACCCCCTGCCACCTTGATAATCTTGCCAATGTGTCCAAAGAGGAGTATTCCCTTGATACCTCTTTTAGCACTTTCCGTGAGCATTGTCCCTATAAAATTACTTGTCTGAACAACAGCCTCCCTGGGCATTCCCAATTCAACGGCCTTTTTCTCACCCATTCCACCTGGTGTCAGAACTATCAGGCTATATCCCAGGGCTGCTGCCTGGTCAATCTGTGGTATCAAGGAGTCCACATATGCCTCCTCGGACATGGGACGGACAATGCCAGTGGTGCCTAGTATTGATATGCCGCCAACAATACCAAGTCTGGGGTTTAAGGTCTTTTTTGCAAGCCTTTCGCCCTCTGGAACTGCTATTGTAACCTTTACTCCTTTACCCCTGGGAAGAAGCTTTTTAACCTCATGTATAATCATCCTCCTGGGCACAGGATTTATTGCTGGCTCCCCCACTGGTACTGAAAGCCCAGGCTTGGTTACCCTGCCAACACCCTTGCCTCCAAGGAGAATTATTTCATTATTTTCCCCCGGCATCTTTGGAGAATTTGCCTCCAGGATTTCTACAGATGCACAAATCCTTGTACCATTGGTAATGTCAGGGTCATCTCCCGCATCCTTTATAACCTCTGCTGTTACTATATCTCCCTTAACAGTTATG
>JAGXSK010000371.1 GCA_018333845.1 Clostridia bacterium
GCAAGCTCAACCTGGGGTTTAATCCAGTAAAGGTTAGAAGTGTGTACCAGCTCCTGGGCCTGCTTGTGCATTGCTTCAGTTAACTCAGGATGACAATGGCCTAAAGAGGTAACAGCTAATCCACCAACGAAATCTATATATTCCTTTCCATCAGCATCCCACACCTTGCTGCCTTCTCCCTTTACGAGAGCTATGGGAAATCTTCCATAAGTATTCATCACATATTTTTTGCCCAGTTCTAAAATTTCATTATTATTCATTTAGTTCCACCTCAATTTGCTAATCATTGTCCTTCATGATCTTTCATAGCTTTATAATTGCAGGTTAGCCTATTATATCCTTATTTATAAGCTCTGTATTAATATATTAATGTATAGGCTTTAAAACCTATTATAATTCTACCATGGTGCCCACACCCTGATTTGTAAAGACCTCCAGCAGGGGCGAGTGGGGAATCCTTCCATCTATAATATGTGTCTTTTTTACGCCGCCTTTAAGTGCCTGGATGCAGCACTGAATTTTTGGGATCATCCCCTCTGAAATAACTCCCTTTTCAATGAGATTAGGCACTTCTCCAACCTTGAGCACAGATATTAAAGAATTTTCATCACTTCTATCCTTCAAGATGCCCTTTACATCAGTTAATAATATCATTTTATCTGCTCCCAGGGCTTTAGCCATTTCTCCAGCTACATAATCAGCATTAATATTGTAGCTCTGGCCATTATCATCCACTCCTATGGGAGCAACAACAGGTATATAACTCTGCTCAATAACTGATTTTATTATGTCAGGATTTATCTTTTTTACCTCCCCAACAAAACCCAGGTCGTGGGTTATGGTTTCTCCCTTGCTATTCTTTGAAGTAACCATATGGGGGACTGCCTCTATCAATTGGCCGTCCTTTCCACTAAATCCTAAAGCCTTACCTCCGCTGCGTGTGATAGAGCTTACAACTGATTTATTCACCTTGCCTACCAGAACCATTTCCACAACTTCCATGGTCTCAGCATCAGTTATCCTGAGTCCGTTTATGAAGGTGGATTTTTTGCCAAGTTTGTCAAGGAGGCTGCTTATCTCTGGTCCGCCTCCATGGACTATCACCGGATTCATTCCTACATATTTCATTAATACACAGTCCTTTGCCACAGCTTGCTTTAATTCTTCATTAACCATGGCATGACCGCCAAATTTTATTACTATTGTTTTCCCATAAAACTCCTTGATATATGGTAAGGCCTCAACTAACACATTGGCTCTTTGTAAGGGTGTAATATCCATTTATTTTAACATCCTTTCATGAACGATAATCAGCATTTATTTTTACATAATCATAAGAAAAATCACAAGTCCAGGCAGTTGCCTCAGATGATCCCATGTTCATATCAACTATGAGGCTAATATCCCTTTGACCCAGGATCTTCCTGGCATTTTCTTCACTAAAGGCAAGGCCCATGCCCTTTTTCATCATTTGCTCTTTGCCAGCATTGGATTCAATGTACATGTCAACTATACCAGGATCAAAATTAGCTCCGGAATTTCCCACTGCCATGATCACCCTGCCCCAGTTTGCATCCTCGCCAAAGATTGCTGTTTTTACCAGTGCCGAGGTTGTGACACTCCGTGCAGCTTTTCTTGCATCTTCTATTGATGGAGCATTCAAGACCTTTACAGTAATAAACTTGGTTGCACCTTCCCCATCTCTTACAATTAGTTCAGATAGTTTGAAGCAAAGGGCTGATAGTGCCTTCTTAAATACATGATAATCACCATTCTTTTGGATAATGGGACTGTTTCCTGCAAGGCCATTTGCCAATACTAGCACCATGTCATTGGTACTAGTGTCACCATCTACAGATATCATGTTGTAGGTTTCATCAACTACTTCTGATAGGGCCTCCTGAAGCACATTGGGATTGATTGCTGCATCTGTGGCAATAAATGACAGCATTGTGGCCATATTGGGATGAATCATACCTGAACCCTTGGCCATGCCGCCCATTCTCACAGTTTTTCCGTCTATTTCCACCTCAACTGCCGCCTCTTTAGGGAAGGTATCGGTAGTCATTATTGCTTCAGCTGCATCACTTGAATTATTGCCGGTTAAGACAGCAGCACATGCCTGCTTTATTCCCTTAGATACTACATCCATGGGCAGCTGAACTCCTATTACACCGGTAGAGGACACTAGAACCTCTCGAGAATCAATATTTAATTCATCTGCAGTTATTTTAGCCATTTTCCTGGCATTTTCAAGACCCAAATCTCCAGTACATGCATTTGCATTCCCGCTATTTACTACAATGGCCCTGCAAAAGCCATTGGAAGCCTTTATGTGCTCTTTGGTAATCAAAACTGGGGCTGCTTTAACTGCATTTTTTGTAAATACCCCGGCAGCAGCAGCTTTTACTTCAGAATAAATTATTGCAAAATCTTTTTTAACCTTCTTAAGTCCAGCATGAATTCCTGCTGATTTTATTCCTTGAACAGCTGATATGCCGTTGTCAATAAATTTATATTCTATCACTATTAAAATCCTCCTTTATTTGTTTATTGCCAAGCTATTTAAAAGTGTTTAGGGAGCAAGACCTATAAAATTAGCCACAAGAACCGTCCCCCTGGTTGGTTTTATGGGTAAATGGTTAGATTCTGGAGTGATGTGGCTTCATCTATTCCCAGGGCTATGTTCATATTCTGTACAGCCTGGCCCGAGGCACCCTTGATCAGGTTATCTATTACTGAAGCCACAACAATCCTATTATTTCTTGCATCTACTTTAAAATTTATTAGACAGTTATTGCTGCCTGACACCCATTTTGTGTGAGGCCATGTTCCCTCTGGCAGTATTCCCACAAAGGGCTTATCCTGGTAGAATTCATTGTACAGCTGTCGTATTTCGCCCTCACTAATATCCTTTATTAAAGTGGCATAGCATGTACTTAGTATTCCCCTGTTAATTGGAGCTAGTTGAGGTGTAAAGGTTATAGTAACCTGATTTCCTGCAACGAGGGACAGCTCCTGCTCAATCTCCGGAGTATGTCTATGCTCAGCAACTCCATAGGGGTTGATGTTATCACAGACGCTGTTAAAGTGTGTTACAGTATTTGCCTTTCTTCCGGCACCAGATACTCCAGACTTGGAGTCAACTATTATTCCCTTGAGCTCAACAAGACCATTAAAAAACAGTGGGGCCAGGGCAAGAATAGCACTTGTTGGATAGCAGCCTGGATTGGCAATAATCCTGGCACCCTTTATCTCTTCTTTATATATTTCAGGAAGTCCATAAACAGCTTCCTTTAATAAATGAGGCGCCTTATGCTCCGTCTTATACCAGGAAGTATAATTCTCTATCTCTTTTAACCTAAAGTCTGCTCCCAGATCTATTATTAGCTTTTCCTTCTCATAACCCTTTAAAGCCGCACCTGAGGAGTAGCCATGGGGAAGGGCCAGAAATAAAACATCACATCGTTCTAGTGCATTATCAATATGGAAATCCTCAAGCTTCATATTAAAATCCCAACCCAGGCTGGGGTAAATTTCATTTAGTTTTTGTCCTACAAAAGTTTCAGAAGTTAGTAATTCCAGCTCTACATGGGGATGCCTTAGCAAGATCCGCACCAATTCTAACCCGGTAAATCCACTAGCACCCACAATTCCTACTTTCATTTTTTAAAGCCCCCTAAAGAAAATAACAATTAAAACTAGGTTTTAATTGTTTTCAGTTTCATTATTAGAATTATGGTTATAATTATACACATAAGCGTATAATAATTCAACAACTTTTTTCAACTATAACATTAAAATAACACAGATTTTTTATTCTCTAAGTTACTCTCTAATAGAGAGTATAGAATTTAATCTGTGTTAATATAATTCCCCGAATTATTATATCAAATTATTATAATTATTAGTAGCTTACACTTAATTCCCTGGATCTTTGGGCAGCCATCTTTACTGCTGAGCCAATTATCCTTGTAAATCCTCCATTTTCAAGCTCTTTTAGCCCGGCTAAAGTGGTACCACCTTTAGAGCTTGTTAACTGTACAAGCTTTTTACTATCTATCCCTGATTCCTT
>JAGXSK010000372.1 GCA_018333845.1 Clostridia bacterium
TTAATACCTTTTGTGCCTTGGAATGTGGAAATTGTTTTGCTGGTGGACCAAAAAGAAAAACTGGAAATCTGCGGACAATGTGCCAATAGTGAAACCAATTTTAATCACAAAATGATAACCAGCTTGCAGGAAGCCGAAGAATTTGCCTGCAAGGCGGGGTTCCCGGAACACTGGCTGGCCCTGCGTCCGGATAATGAACGGCATCAATCTGTGGTTAAAGACATCAGTACATGGGAACACTTGAAAGACGCGGTAAGGTGGGGGCTTGCCAAATCGGCGGCCGGAATAGTTTTTCTAGAAACCGATATGCGAGCTCACGCCAACCCAACCAGGATGCGCAATATTCAAAAAGCTGCAGAAGATTTGGTGGAAAAAATCAAACAGCAATGCCCCCATTGCGCCATCCCCGGCTTTTCAGTGACCAGCGTGCAAAGGGGATTGCCTTGTGAAGGGTGCGGCCACCCCACTGAGGAAATAAAGGTCAGAGTTTCTACCTGTAAAAGATGCAGTTTTTCCAGAGAAGAAAAAGCAGATGAAAGAGAGCGTGCACCGGCGGGACGATGTCCATACTGTAATCCTTAAACCCGGTGCAGCAATTGTCAAGTAAAGGAGAACAGAAAAATGAGCAAAAAACAGCGTGTGGTTGACCCGGCCTATCTTTTTTTTGAAGCTGCCCGGGAGCCAGCTTTCATAACTGGCAGCCAGGCAGTGGCGGAAGCGGTAAAAAGAGCCAATGTAGATATGGCTATTGCTTACCCCATTACCCCGCAAAGCGAAAGCATGCAGCTGGTTGGCGAATTGCATGCCAAGGGGTTTATAAAAGATTATTACAGGGGAGAAAATGAATTTGCCGTGATGGCTGCCATTCATGGGGCCTCCCTGGGTGGTGGGCGAGTTTTCACCGCCACCAGCGGGCCGGGCACTTTGCGAGCCATGGAGATGTTTCCGGTTTGGGCAGGCTCTCGCCAGCCTATTGTTTGTGCTTTTATGTGTCGAGGTGTTTCCCTGCCCCCGTCCATTCAGCCGGAAAATATTGAAATGGGAATGCTTCTTGATACCGGAATGTTGATGTTCCACGCCGAAAATGGACAAGACTTTTTCGATATGATCTTGCAATCGTATGTAATAGCCGAACAAACGGATGTTCATTTGCCAGCCGGTGTCTTTGTTGATGGGTTCTTTGTCACCCATACCCGAGATAAGGTAATGCTTCCATCAGAAGAAGAGATACTGCCTTGTTATGATCCATCACAGGCGCCGGTTCCTCCCTTGGATATGGAAACTCCACCCATCCGAACGATAAGGGATCCATTGTTAAACAAAAGTAATTTCATTAGTTACGCAGCGAATGCCAGCTGGCACCAGGAAGTACTGGCAGCTTCGGAACGAGCTCGTAAATATATTCACAAATATATGAACGGTCTGCTGGAAGTGGAAAACCCTCAAGCCCGGATATTTCTTGCAGCTTCCGGCACGGCAGTTTCCCAGTGTCGAGAGGCTTTGCGGGATTTACAGGGTGAAGGGATAGACGTTGGCCTGATAAAGATTAAATCCATCAGACCCTTTCCAGTGAAAGAATTGGAGGCTGCCGCTAATTCTGCGGATTTAATCGTTGTGCCGGAATTCAATGCCGGCGGTTGGCTGGCCAGGGAAATCAAGGCATGCTTGGATTATAACAGCAGGGTTGTTGCGGGCCCAAGGGTATTCGGAGGCATGACAATGCCCAAAGAATTAATTATTAGTGAAGTAAAAAAAGCTTTGTCCCGCAAAATTGCAGGCCGGATTTAGAGAGGTGACATATGTCCAATAAAATTATTACTCCCGTTGAGGAGTTCATTGATATTTTGCCGCAAGAGTATAAGGACCTGGTGACCCAGGGTCCTTACTTTGAAGCTCAAGGTATTTCTAAGCTGGGCAGTTTCAAGGAAATTGTGGAGGAACATCCCCACTGTGCCGGATGCGGTGTGGCCTTGGGTATTCGTCTGTCTGCAGCTGCACTGCCAGCGCCTGCAGATACAGTAATTGTGGGAACCCCAGGATGTTCATTTTTTGGGCTGGCCCAGACAGCAGTAAATTATGCTACATCTGCTTTTGGTAACCAGAATGCCGTGGCTTCCGGGTTAAAAAGAATCTTAACAATCCGGTTCCCTGACAGGGTCAAAGACGTGGTGGTACTGGTAGGCGATGGGGGACTGGCTGACATTGGTCTGGACCTGACCCTCCACTCCTGGTTCAGGCAGGAAAAGATCACTACTATAATGGTAGATAACGAATTATACGGCAATACCGGGGGACAGGAAAGCGGCATGAGCAAACAGGGTCAGCTATTGAGCATGGCACCCAAGGGGAAGTCTTTTCCTAAGATACCAATTTATGAAATGGCAAAGATTTCTGGATGTGTATACTGCGTACGGGTGACGGTGGCCAGTCCCCAAAAGGTGGCCCGGGCTGTGAGGTCTGCTATAATAATCGCCAGGGAAGTGGGTCCTACCTATGTCCAGTTGTATACACCGTGTCCTACAAATATGAAGTTCCCGCCTGACAAAACTATTGAGACGGCTAGGAAGGCAGAACAGGAGTATTATTCGTTTGAGGAGTTTATTACCGATGAGGCTGCACGTTATTTGGAACTGTATCAATAGGGGCTCCTGAACAGGTTTTTTCATTGGCAAAAGGGAAGAGATTTTTATTTAGTGGTTTTTGGCTTGTTTATCGGGCAAAACCCTGAAGCTGTTATATCTTACTTTCTGGCTAATTAGTAGACTTTTTCGAAGAAGTGTTGGTATAATAAAACTAATGACAAATATTAATATCATTGCCAAAAGGGATAGTATGGAGCCTACTGCAGGGTAGCCTCTTTTGCTATCTTTTATTCTTTTGATGAGTTTTCTTTTATAACTTTTATAAGAAGATAATATTCTGTTAAGAATTTATCCAACTCCTGACTCTTTTTGACAACCTCATGGCTAGTTAACAATTCACCATCAGCAGTAATTTTTTCAAGCTCCCTTCTAAGCAGCTCAATTTTCTCTAAAAAAGTTATAATCTTTTCTTCCTTCATTTTTATTCTGTACACCTCCAGGCATAGATTGCCCCAAGATCAAGCTCAATATCCTGATAACTGCAATTATATATAAATTATCGAGAGGGTTATCAAATAATGTGGCGAATGGATAAATGTGAGGGGGCTTTTACTGTAATATTGCAGGAGGTGTTTATGAAAAAGAGTAACTGTTAGGAAGGTTGAAAGAGATGAAATTGTTATTTTCATCGACGAACTTGTTTCATTAATGGATGAATGGTTGATGAAATATACAGACCCCAAGTGTGAGATAAGAGAAGCATTACATGCAGCTTTTAGAAAAGGGTAGTTTAGGATTTTTTAAGTTTTTGCTGTTTATATATAGATAGGAGGAATTAGCTCATGGCAAATTTCATGCTTATAGTAGTGGCTACCATTATAATTTTTGTCCTTTTAACATGGTTTTTAAATAAAATATTTAGATCTAATAGATTTTTTAAATTTATTCCATCCTTTGTAGCTCTTTTTGCAGCAGTCTATAACATTTATATAGCTAACACCACACCAGGTGATTTTGAGAATTTGGCCAGGGGGCTTCTTGCAATTATCCTGTTGGCTGGGGCAGTATCAGGGGTTATAACAGCATTTATTATCGACCACTTTATGCCGTATTTCTCTAAAAAAACTCGTTAAAATCGTTAGTTAATATTAGTTAATATATGTAGCAAGGAGTAATCTGGGGCTTTGCAATTGAGTTTTACAGAGTTTTACAGTCCAAATAATAGTTGTATTTTTTTTTGTTCTAAGGTATTATAAAATACAGGGCATTTCATTAAAAATATGAAATGCCCTTTAATAATGGGAAATGTTCATTATTATAGTTAAATGGTTTATAGTGCATCATATAAATAAAGTTAATATTAATTAGCACATTTAAATAACAAGTATTCCTAATACTACAGCGAAAGGTTACTCGTTTCGTTACATTCCTACGCCATTGGGACAACGCCATGGGGACGGTTCCATCATCTTCCCTTCGGATCTTCGTTGCACTACGGTGACCCTCGAACCGTCCCCATGGCTCCGCTAATTGCTAAATTTCGCTGTAGTATTAATCAGAGTCCGCCATAAAAAAGTGATTATATTAGGGTATAAAAATTCCCAAAAAGGCAAGTTAAAGGATAAAAAATTAAGAGGAGATAGAAACATGCCAACATTTTATGAAATGGGTTTAAGCCACCCAGTAATTCAGGCCACTACAAATATGGGTTTTGAAGAAGCTACTCCAATACAAGAGATGGCTATTCCAGCTGCCATGGCTGGACGAGATATTATAGGCCAAGCCCAAACAGGTACAGGAAAAACAGCAGCTTTTGGTATTCCTTTGGTAGAAAAAATGAATGCTGATAGCGGAAGAACCCAGGGTATTGTAATCTGCCCCACCAGGGAGCTGGCGGTCCAGGTTGCTGAGGAATTAAACAGGATAGGGCAGTTTAAAGGTGTTCGTGCTCTGCCTATATATGGTGGACAGGATATAAATCGCCAGATAAGGGCTCTTAAAAACAGACCTCAAATTATAGTTGGAACCCCTGGACGTTTAATGGACCACATGCAGAGAAAGACCATTAGACTTGACCAGATAGAAATGGTTGTGTTGGATGAAGCAGACGAAATGCTGAACATGGGTTTTTTGGAGGATATTGAAAATATTCTTAAAGAGATCCCCTTAGAAAGACAGACATTGCTCTTTTCAGCTACCATGCCTAAACCCATACAAAATCTCGCCAATCAGTTTTTAAAAGAACCCGAATTTATTAAGATAAAGACAAAAGAAGTAACAGTTCCAAATACTGAGCAATATTATTATGAGGTTCAGGAGAAGCAAAAATTTGATGTTCTTTGCAGACTTTTAGATATTCAGTCCCCTGAACTGGCAATAATATTTGGCAGAACCAAAAGACGTGTGGATGAACTTTTTGAGGCATTAAATAAGCGTGGCTACTCAGCCGAGGGGATTCATGGGGATTTAACACAAACCAGGCGTAACAGTGTTCTGCGTCATTTTAAAGAAGGGATTATTGATATTTTGGTGGCAACTGACGTTGCAGCCAGGGGCTTAGATATTAGTGGTGTCACCCACGTTTATAATTTTGACATTCCGCAGGATCCTGAAAGTTATGTACATAGGATAGGTCGTACTGGACGTATAGGCAGGACGGGTCTTGCAGTGACCCTTGTAACTCCAAGGGAGTTAAATCATTTAAGATTAATTGAACAATTAACCAACAGAAAAATGATTCGCAAACCCATACCAACATTAAATGAAGCAATAGAAGGTCAGCAAAGACTTGCGGTAGAAAAATTAATGCGTGCTGTTGAAGAAGGAAATCTTCATCCATATAAGCAGCTTGCAGAGGATCTACTTGAAGCCAATGATTCTGTAACCTTATTATCTGCAGCCCTAAAGCTCTTGACCAAGGAAACAGATACAACTCCAATAAAGCTAACTGAAGAAGCTCCCCTTCGCCAAAAAAGAACCGACAATAAACGTGGATATGGGTCTAGACGAGAAGGGCCATATGGCAATAAAAAACATAAACAAATGCAAAAGAGACGTTAGGTTTAGTTCAAGGAGTATCTGTTGAAAATATTTGAAAAGCACCATGGCATGTAATAAGTAATATGACAACTATTTACAAGGCATTAAGGTGGGCAGCCATCTTGACAAATGATACTCAAGGTGATAGTATTTCTAGGTAACTTATTTACTAGTTGTTTTTCCAAAATGATTTGAATTGATTTGAATAATGATAAAGAATGATATTATAACTAAACTAATAATAGATTATTTTGTGGAGAGATGGCTGAGTCTGGCTGAAGGCGCTCGCCTGGAAAGCGGGTGTACCTTAACGGGTACCGTGGGTTCAAATCCCACTCTCTCCGCCATTTGTTTTATTAGTGTGAGTTTTGACCGTGCTAGGCGGGGAGGTAGCGGTGCCCTGTACCTACAATCCGCTATAGTAGGGCTGATGCCTAATCCAAGGGTTTGTTCTGTTGG
>JAGXSK010000373.1 GCA_018333845.1 Clostridia bacterium
CAAAAAATGGCAATGCAGCTTTTGCTGTGTGATAATATACCCCTGGTGACTTTAACAGGCAGGGCTGGAACAGGAAAGACACTACTTGCCCTGGCGGCAGGCTTATATAAAACTGAAGAGTTAGGTTTATTTAAAAAGCTTCTAGTTGCCAGACCAATTGTACCCATGGGCAGGGAGCTTGGTTTTTTGCCGGGAGATAAGGAGGAGAAGCTGCGCCCCTGGATGCAGCCCATATTTGATAATATGGAGTTATTGTTTGGCACATATAAAGAGGGAAGGCTGGATGATATTTTAGCAGGTTTAAAAAGGGTGGAGGTAGAAGCCCTTACTTATATTCGTGGCAGAACCCTGCCCAATCAATTCATAATCATTGATGAAGCCCAAAACCTGACCAAGCATGAAGTGAAAACCATAGTCTCACGTGTAGGTGAGGGGAGTAAAATAGTGCTGGTTGGAGACCCAGAACAGATAGACCATCCTTACATGGATTTTACAAGCAATGGATTAACTTACCTGGTAGAGAAATTCAAGGACCAGTCTATATCGGCCCATGTTAACTTGGAGAAGGGTGAAAGGTCAGCTTTGGCCCAACTCGCGTCCCAGATTTTATAAAAATTTTATTAAGATTTTTTAAAAAAAAAGGAGTTTTGTGTCAACATGGATAAATATAAACAGGAGTAAAAAAGTCTTGTTTACAGGAAGGAGGCATCTAATGGGCAGGAAAATCCTGAACAGATTAAGAAGTGATAGATGGTTTCTTACGGCTATTATCCTCATGACAATAATAATCCTCTATCTAGGTACAGGGTTTGCCATGCGGACTACTGATACACCCCAGTTTTGCGGCAGCTGTCATGTGATGCATGAACCAGTTCGGACACACATGGAATCTGTACATGCAAAGCTAACGTGTAATGAATGCCATGCACCCAAGCCCTTTTTAGAAAAAGCAGCCTTTAAAACTTATGCTGGTTCCAAGGACATTTATAAAAACCTGTTTGCCGACATTGATGACGTAATACATGCTACAGAAAGAACCAAGCAAATAATCAATGAAAACTGTGCTGCTTGTCATACCATGACTAATATTAACGTCGAAATGAACATGGATGCCAAACAGTATTGTACAGATTGTCATCAACATGTGCCCCATTCTCCCAAAAGACCTATAAGTGAAAGGAGAGTTGCTGGTGAATAATAATGTGCTTAAGACTGTAATCATGGTTGTAATTATTTCCTTTGTTTTTGCAGGCTGTAAGACTATACCAGATACAAGACAACCTACTTTTGAGACTAATCTAGCTTCAGATGAAGTCCGTAACAGTGCTTTTGCCAAGGACTTTCCATTGCACTACCAGAGCTATTTGAATAATTTAGATGATACCCAGATGACTGTTTACGGTGGATCTGTTCCCCATGATAAACATGACGGAATTAACCCCTTGCCTAAAGGCTATCAATATGCCCAACCTTATCTAAAAAATCTGTGGCTGGGCCATCCCTTCAGTTATGAATACAAAAGGGCTAGAGGTCACACATATGCACTAAAAGATCTTTTACACATAGACCGTTTAAACAACTATAGCGAAAGTGCCGGCCTGCCTGCTTCTTGCTGGAATTGCAAGAGCAATAAAGCACCTGGATATATTGAAGAATATGGAGATGCTTTCTGGTCCATGGAATTTAACGATTTTCGACTAGAGCATGACCTAGAGGAACATACCGTTGGCTGCAATCTATGTCATGACCCCCAGACCATGGAACTGCAGATTACTAGTGAACCCCTTGATATAGCTTTGCAGCGGCAGGGTATTGACTGGCGCGAGGCAAGCAAAAATGAAATGCGTTCTTACGTGTGTGCCCAGTGCCATGTTGAATACTATTTCCAGAAGGCGGATGTTGGAGTAGCTGCCAAGGTTACTTTCCCATGGGATTATGGTTTTGGACCAGAGGAGATGTACCAGCATTTAAATGAAGGGAATCCTGAAAGGGGTTTTGCTGGTGCCTTTGCAGACTGGATTCATCCTGTCTCCCAGACACCCATGTTAAAGGTACAGCATCCAGAGTTTGAAATGTGGATTGACGGTACCCATGGTGCAGCTGGAGTCTCTTGTGCAGATTGTCATATGCCATATGTCCGAGAGGATGGCAAGAAAAAAATCTCCTCACACCATTGGACATCGCCTTTAAAATATATTGAACAATCATGCCGTCAGTGTCATTCAGACAAGAGTGCTCAATATTTAAAGGATCGGGTAATTTATACCCAGGAACGAACCTGGGAGCAGCTGCTAATTGCTCAGGACATCTCAGTACGTGCCCATGAAGCCATAAGATTAGCTTCTGAATATGAGGGAGAACGTCACAGCAATTATGATGAATTAATGGCACAGGCTAGAGAAATGACCCGTAAAGGACAGTGGTTCTGGGATTATGTTTCTGCGGAAAACAGTGTGGGTTTTCATAACCCCCAAAAGGCTTTAGATACCCTTGCCAAATCCCAGCAATACAGCAGGGAAGCAGTTGATTTGGCTCTCAGGGCAACGCTTTATGGAATAGCTCCAAATCTTGAAGGGGATATCAAGGAAATTGTACCTCCTATCATGGAGCACAGCCGCAAATTACAGCAGAGTGAAGAACATCTTAAATCCCATAAATGGCTAGAATATTTGCCACTGCTTCCTGAGGCTGAACGTATCTGGGATTTAAACAGGCGTATAGATCAAGATTAATTAAAATATTAAGAACATCACCAGGCCTGGTTCTTTGAACAGCCTGGTTTTTTTACAATATATAATCCTTAAATCTGTTTTATGTATTGCAAGACATCATTTCGACATTTTATTTTAGACTTGAGACTGTTTTCTGTGGTAAAATATAATAATTATACCATAATAGTTTTCCCATACAACAAAAGGTGGTTTATTGATGCCCCATACTAGCCCAAAGGTTAAAATGCATAAAGAAAAGGTGCAAGGTATCCTTATAAAATTTGTAAGTATCATGGCTGTAAGCATTATTATTACAGTAGTTTTATATTATTTACAAACTCCAAATAATGCTGGAGTTATTGATATAACATTAAAAGCAGGGGGAATTTTTGCTGGGCTTTTAATGTTTTTTCTAATTTGGAAAATTTATCAGAGATTATCCCAGAATATTCATTATGAAGAAATGAAAAGAGAGAATGAATGCATAAAAAGTGTATTAAATCAAATGCCTGTTGGAGTAATGACGTACGATACTGATTTAAGGTCTTCCTTTGTGAACAAAAAGTATATGCAGTTTACAGGTTTAAATGAAGATGAAGTGTTAGGTTTAACGCCAGAGCTAATAGCATCTAAAATTTATGCTTATAAGAATATTAAACCTATAGTTTGCGAACTGCATTCAATGAATAAAAGCTCCATAAAAAATAGGATTCTTCCTATAAAACATAAGTCTGGGAAAATAGTAAAACTCAAGTTTGATGGCTATAAACTAAAGGAACAGGGTTATTTAATCTTGATTTCAGAGGCAAAAAAAGAACAAGAGTTAGAAAACTTACAAATTCAAACTCAAACCATTCTAAATTCAGTAGACAATCTTGTTTTATTAACAGATAAAAACGAAAAGATAATTATGTGTAATAATAAACTATCCCAGCAGAGTGGTCTAACCAAGGAAGCTATTATTGGGCAGGACCTGGAAAAGTTTTTGCAAAAACTAAATGTAAAAATAAAAGAATTGAGAAATACCATTGAGAATGAATCAGAGAACTATGAAATAATCTATAGAACTGTTGATGATAAAGTTAAAGTTGCTGTTGTACATACAGCCAGCATTTATAATGTTGATCAGGAGAATATCGGCAAAATCTTTGTGGCTTCTGACATAACTAGTTTTAAAATGGACCAGGAGAAAATCAAACAGCAGGAAAAGCTTGCAATTATTGGCCAAATGGCTGCAGGAGTTGTTCATGAAATTAGAAATCCACTTACTGTTATTAAAGGCTTTAGTCAGCTTATAGACCAAATAACAAGCGACAAGCGGATTAAAGAATATATTGGTGTCATTGAAAGCGAGGCTAATAATCTAAATAATTTTATTACAGAGTTTTTGTTATTTACTAAACCTAGAGACCCTGTATTTAAATACATTTCAATACGTGAAATAATAGACTCAATGTATATAAT
>JAGXSK010000374.1 GCA_018333845.1 Clostridia bacterium
CGCTTGGTATTGCTCCATGACAGGACAAGCATTCCACCCCATGTAATTGAGGCTCTTAAAGGGGATTTAATAAAGTGCATTTCAAAGTATATGGAGATAGATGAAAATAATCTGGAAGTTAGTCTTAATGATAGTGATGAATCTGTAGCTTTAGTTGCAAATATTCCAATACTGAAGGTTAGACAAATGTAATACATATTTACAAAACGCACACGAGTTAAATCCCTGTATAGAACAGGGATTTTTGATTCCAATTTTTCTAATACTAATTATCCCCATTCATATGGTATAATTACATGGATGGGGGTATGGACCATGAAACTACCGGAAAAAAAGATGCTGAAAAATATAGATTACCTTTTTGTTTTGACACTGCTGACTATTCTTGGGATAAGCATTGCTGTAATGCCAAGCGCATCAGCAACAATCACAAGTGATCCAACCTACTACGCAAAAAAACAATTAAGCTGGATATTTATTGGCTTTATAGCAATGATCATTGTTTTGTCCATTGACTACAAACATCTGCAAAAGTACTCAAAATACTTATATATCTTAAATATAATTATTTTGCTTTTGGTTTTAAGTCCTTTAGGGCATACAGCAAAGGGTGCACAAAGATGGATAAGTATTGGCCCTTTTGTATTTCAGGCATCAGAATTTGCCAAAATACTAGTCATTATTACCTTTGCTGATTTCCTTGCAAAAAGGCAGGGCAAGCTGGAAAACTTTAAGCAATTTTTACCCTGCTTTATTTTTGTTGGCATACCAATGCTGCTGGTGCTAACGCAGCCTGATCTAGGAACATCCCTTGTATTCGTTGCCATTCTTGTTGGCATGATGTTTATAGCTGGTGCAAATCCAAAGCTTTTACTTGGATTATTCACAGGAGGGTTGGCAGCTGGCATAGGTCTGATATATGCACACCTAAAATGGGGAATATGGCTGCCTTTAAAGGATTACCAGCTTATGCGGATAATAGTATTTTTAAATCCCTACGGCGATGGCATGGGAGGCAGGGGTGCAGGCTATCAGCTAATTCAATCTCAGGTGGCTGTGGGCTCTGGTGGACTAACTGGCAAGGGATTGTTCCAGGGATCCCAGGTACAGTTAAATTTTCTGCCAGAACATCATACAGATTTTATTTTTTCCGTGGTTGGGGAGGAACTCGGCTTTATTGGAGCCTTTGTAATACTAGCCTTGTATTTTTTCTTAATTTACAGGAGCATTGATATAATGGCCCATGCCAAGGATATGTTTGGCTTGCTAATGGTAGCAGGTGTCATATCCATGCTGGTCTTTCATATTTTTGTAAATGTGGGTATGGCCATAGGCATTATGCCTATAACAGGATTGCCCTTGCCCATGTTTAGTTATGGCGGCAGCTCAATGCTGGCCAACCTGATTGCCCTGGGAATAATCCTGAATGTTAATATGCGGCGGAAAAAGATTATTTTTTAGTAAAACTCAAATATTTTTCCACTAGGGGAGCCAACAGGCTGAGACAAAAACTTAGGTTTTTGACCCTTTGTACCTGAACTGGGTAATACCAGCGTAGGAAAGTGGTGCTAGAAGAAGCTTGGCACCACAGTCATGGGACCTGTGGTGCTTTTGTTATTTTAATTTGAAATGGAGGCAAAATAGGTATGGCAATGAAAAAAGTAATGACAATTGCAGGTTCAGATTCTGGAGCAGGGGCAGGGATACAAGCTGATTTGAAAGCTATTGCTGCCATGGGTGCCTATGGAACTACAGCCATTACATCCATCACGGCACAAAACACCCTTGGGGTAAAGGGAGTTTATAATTTGCCTTTAGAAATAATAGAGGTCCAGATAGACACAGTAATGGAGGATATATCTGCAGATGCGGTGAAAACAGGGATGCTTGCCACAAGGGAAATAATTCTCCTTGTCAGCAAAAAGATTAGGGAATATAAAATGGATAAGCTTGTTGTTGATCCTGTTATGGTAGCAACAAGTGGTGATATTTTACTGGAAAATGATGCCGTTGAAACATTAATCCATGAACTAATGCCCCTGGCAAAGATAGTTACACCGAATATTAAAGAGGCTGAGGTTTTATCTGGGCTTACCATTCATACTATCCATGATATGGAGGCTGCAGCAAAACAAATAGCAAAAATGGGTCCAAATTATGTAATAGTCAAAGGTGGTCATAGAAGAGAGGATGCCATGGATATTCTTTATGATGGAAAAGAAATTTTTTACTTTCCAGGCGAAAGGGTGAATACTAATAATACCCATGGCACAGGCTGCACTTACTCTGCTGCCCTGGCTGCTTGTATTGCCCAGGAAATGACCATGACAGATGCAGTTAGCAGAGTAAAGCAATATATTACAGGGGGCCTTGCTAATTCTTTAGTCATAGGAAAGGGAAGTGGGCCTGTAGATCATTTTTGGATGCTTAATGCGTCCCACAAGGAGGGAAAAATTTGAAAAATTGGCATGTATATCTAATTACTTCACAAGAATTATCCAGGGGCAGGTCAACTCTCCAAGTTGTTAAGGAAGCTGTAGCCGCTGGAGTAGATGTTGTTCAGCTCAGGGAAAAGACCATGGAAGGAAAAGAGTTATTGGAAATAGGGAAAAAAATACGTGAGATAACAAAAGCAGCTGGTGTAAAGTATATTGTAAATGATAGGGTTGACATTGCACTGCTCACCGACGCTGATGGAGTACATCTGGGACAAAGTGATATTCCTTACAAGCATGCCCGCACCCTTGTGGGTGAAAATATGATTATAGGAATATCTGTTGATACAGTGAAACAGGCTGTAAAGGCAGAGAGAGAGGGAGCAGATTATATAGGGGTAGGACCTGTATATGCCACAAATTCAAAAAATGATGCAGGACCTTGTTTGGGCCTTGAAAACCTTAAGAAGATTCGCAGCAATTCAACCATCCCCATTGTAGCTGTAGGAGGAATTAACCATGAAAATGCGAAAGAGGTAATTTTAAATGGTGCAGACTGCTTATCAGTCATATCTGCCATTACCCAGGCAGAGGACATACAAGGAAGTGTTCAAGAATTAAAAAGACAAATAATTTCAGGGAAGGGAGAACTGAACAAATGACAAATGATTTATTAAAACTTGTAAGAGAAAAGAAACCTCTGGTACATCATATTACTAACAATGTAACTGTAAATGACTGTGCAAACATTACTTTAAATACAGGCGGACTGCCTGTAATGGCCTATTCCCTTGATGAGGTTCATGAAATGGTCAGGGTTGCTGGAGCATTGGTGTTAAATATCGGCACATTAAACAGGGAACAGATCAAGGCCATGATAAAAGCAGGGAAGGCTGCTAATGAAGCAGGTGTGCCTGTTATTTTTGATCCTGTGGGGGTAGGGGCCACTACCCTTAGAACGGAAAGTGCCTTAGAGATACTAAAAGAGGTCCGTGTGGATATTATCAAGGGCAACAAGGCGGAAATTAATATCCTGGCAGGTCACGGCGGACAAATCAAGGGAGTGGAATCAGTTGGCGAGTACAATAATATGGAGGCTGCAGCAGGAAGCCTGGCAAAAAAATATCAATGTATAG
>JAGXSK010000375.1 GCA_018333845.1 Clostridia bacterium
TATCTCTGATGACACATCCTGTCCTGCCGCCGTCTCGCATGATCTGGGTGCATTTGCTGCAGGCTGTACAAACCTTTGATTTCTCTAGTCTGCCCTTTTCCATTAAGTCCTTTGCAAAGTCTGGATAGGCAAAGGCCATCCTGCCCACACCTGCTAATGATACATTCCCCTTGGACAGCTGACTGGCAGCTGCATTTGCAAAATATTGTCTAAACCAGCTGTAGCCTGCACCAACAACAGCAGCTTGAGGCACACCCTTTTGTATTTCATTGGCACAGTACATTAGCCTTGCCGCGCTTTCAAGGGGATGCTCCAATGGCTGGTCTGCACCAATAACAGGCACATCAAAGGGCCGCCCAATATATGGCTTCTTGTAATAGGGGTTTCCAGCGGTAATGCTGATTAATGATACTCCCTTTTCATACAGCTGCCTTGCCAGCTTCTTTGGTTCAGACAAATCAATATCTTCGCTGCCCTCTACCTGTTCAACACCCCAGCCATGGGGAAAGGGAAGCCCATCATGGGCATTTAACCTTACACTGATTATGGGACCACTGCCAACCTTGCTGCGTATCCCTTGAACAACCTCAAGGAGAAACCTGGTGCGGTTCTCAAAGCTGCCTCCATATTTGCCTGCCCTAGTATGACCTGCAAGGATTTCAGAAAGGAGATATCTATGGCAGGCTTTAATGTCAATTCCATCAAATCCTGCTTCCACTGCAAGTTGTGCTGCTTCAACATACCTTTCTTGAAGCTCATCCAGCTCCTGATCAGTAATTGGCCTGCAGTCGTCATTAATTCCAACCTTTTCATCCAACAGTGGGTCATTAAATATAAAGGTTGGTTCAGCCTTGCCATGGGGCTTGCTATATCTTCCAGAATGAGTCATCTGTAATATTGTTACAGGTCTATGGCCCTTGCCCATGCCCTGTTCAGCAGCTTTTAATGCTGCATCCAGCAAATCCTTTAATGAATGCAGATTATCTTTACTAATACAAAGCTGTCTGGGATTAGATCTGCCTTCAGGGACAACAGCTGCAGCTTCAAACCAGATAAGGCCGGCCCCCCCTGCTCCAAATCTTTCATAGCGTCTATGGGTAAGCCCAGAAGGACGTCCATCATCAGTACCATCACAGCCTTCCATGGGGTGTATAACCATTGCATTTGGCAGCTCATACTGACCTATTCTAGTTTTCTTTAACAAGGGGCTTATGTCTTCTGTCAGCTCAATATCTGCCTTTAACTCTGAAATTTTGGCCTTTAGCTCAGCTAATGTTTTATAGTTGAATCTTGCAAATTGTGCCAGTTTAATCACCTACTATCTCGAAGCTTAATTTCTGGGGGACCCTGGTTTCCAGAATCATTTCTCCATCCCCCCTGGAAATGACAATATACTTCTGCCAGTCCGGGTCTTTACGTGCTATAGGTTCTGGATCTTCATAGCTATTAAAACGCAGATGGGGACCCCTGCTTTCATCTCTTAGGATGGCCGCTTTCAAGATCATTTCTGCTGCACATATAAGGTACTTGGTTTCCAGGGCAAAGGTATAACCATTGTCATCAACTGCCATTGGCGTATTCTTTAATAAATATATTTCTGCTAACGCCTTTTTAAGACCTTCATCAGTACGAACTATACTTGCCGCACCATGCATTATTTTTTGAAGTTTTTTGCGGATATAATTGGCTCCAATATTTCCAAGCTTATTCTGGTTTGTATTATTATTTTGTTCCATTATTTTTAGTTGCTCAAAAAAATCTTTTACTTCCCTTTCATTAACGGGCTGTTTACTTATCAAGGAACAGCTCCTTGCTGCATCTATGCCGGCAATCTTCCCAAAGACCTGACTGTCCAAAAGGGCATTGCCTCCGGGACGGTTGGCTCCATGCTGCCCCCCGGCACATTCGCCAACAGCATATAAGCCGGTAATTTTTGTTTGACCTTTTTCGTCTATCTTTACCCCGCCTTGAAAGTGCTGAATACAAGCAGCAATTTCTATTTTCTCACCTGCTTCTAGATCTATTCCCCTCTCCTTCAGCCAGCTAATTGTAGCGCTATTTATTTCTCTTAACCTGTTTAGTGGGGTTTCCTGCCTCGATTTTTCACCTAGATTAATGGTCATTTCCTGCTGGTAGCGCTGCTTCCATGCCTCAGAGAGGTTATCAAAAATAAAGCCTTTAGGGTTTTTAGAATAGTCCAGATAAACCTTATTTCCCTTGAGCATTTCTTTGTAAACTGCAATGTCTATGATGTGGGTTTTGTGCTCATAAGTTACCGGCCAGCTGGCCCCCTTCTGGAAGACACAGTTGTATATTTCTTCTAATGAAGTTCCTGCTGGAAAATACTTATCAAGGAATTCCTCGTTATTTGAGTTAATTATTCTGGGAACTGCCCGCATTGCACTTCCAGAGCAATTAAGTTTTGTCTTGACAGAGGCAATGCCTATTTGAATAAACTCCATATTTACCAGCTCAGCTCCGGCATCATATGCCAGGGCATAGGCATCTCCAGCGGCACCCCTTGGAAATACATTATATAAATAGGCTTTCCCTGCTCCGCCAGCTGCCAGGATAATTTTTCCAGTTTCGCAAATGGTTACTGCCTGGTCCAGGGGAACAGCACTTTTTGTATCTATTAATATGGCTCCAGTTACCTGGGAAGCATTTACAATAATTTTCCCCGCCATACAGTTTTCAATTATTTCAATGTCATGCTTTCTGATTTCATTTACTAATGCTTCCTCTATATGGACTGCAGTTTTTGGACCTGTATAACAAGCCCTGGGATAATCTGATCCATCAGTTATAAACTGGTCAGGAATTCCATTTTTTTTAACAAAGGGAACCCCTAATTTGTCCAGGTAGTCAAAGGCATCTTCAGCATTTTTGGCTAGAACCTCAGCTAAATTACCATCGGAGACCCTGCCCCCTATCTCATAGATATCTGCTGCATGATACTTCCACGAATCCTCTTTTTGGGGTTGGGTATGCTTAAGGGTTGCATGAAATGCCATCCTGTCTGAACACGCTAGTGCTGTTACTCCACTTTTACCCAACTGGCCTTTAGTTGCCAGAATGACCTTTAGTTGGGGATTCTCCTCCCTGGCAGCAATGGCAGCTCTTAAACCTCCACCTCCACCACCAACTACAAGGACATCACAAAAGATACTTTTCATAATTTAACTTCACCATCCTTTTTAGCCCTAGGGAACTAAAACAGCCTTGACAGGTTCTTTTGCCTCCATTTTTTCCAGAGCTGTGGTAGCCTCCTCCAAACT
>JAGXSK010000376.1 GCA_018333845.1 Clostridia bacterium
CTGCTCCATTGTGAAGATCTCTTCCTCCCCTTCAGGAGCCCAACCCATTAAAGCCAGAAAATTTATAAGGGCCTCTGGCAAGTAACCCTTTTTTATATACTGTTCCACAGATGTATCCCCATGTCTCTTGCTCATTTTTGACTTGTCTTTTCCTAATATCAAGGACACATGGGCAAAGGTTGGCTCAGGTAAACCAAGGGCCTTGTAGATGAGGATCTGGCGCGGGGTGTTTGTAAGGTGCTCCTCACCCCTGATAACGTGGGTTATTTCCATGGTGGCATCATCTATTACAACTGCAAAATTATATGTGGGAATGCCGTCAGACTTTACAATAATAAAGTCCCCAATGCCGTCAGACTCAAAGGTAACAATGCCTCTAACCCTGTCGTCTATTTTAATAATTTCACCTGCAGGCACTCTAAAGCGAATTACGCCTTTACGATTTTTTGCCAGCTCACCTTGTTCTTTTTCTGTGAGCTTTCTGCATCGGTTAAGATATCTAGGCAGCTCTCCCTTTTGCCTGCACTCTTCCCTTTGCTCCTCTAGTTCCTCTTCTGTGCAATAGCATTTATAAGCATGTCCAGATGCTAATAATTGGTTTACATACTTTTCATAGATGTCCAGCCTTTCAGTCTGTCTATAAGGCTCAAACGGGCCGCCAACGTCTATTCCCTCGTCCCAGTTTAATCCAAGCCATCTTAATGAAGCTTTTATATTTTCTTCAGATTCCCTGTTAGAACGTTCTAAATCAGTATCCTCTATTCTCAATACAAGTGTGCCATTTGCCCCCCTGGCAAATAAATAATTAAAAAGAACTGATCTGGCACCACCAATATGTAAAGGTCCAGTTGGACTTGGTGCAAACCTTACCCTGACCTTGCCAAGCATTATACATTCCTCCCTAATATGTATATAAAGACTATTTATTATACCATTTACCATCCACCGGTACAACTGAGGCTACAGACATAACCCCTATTCCCTCCTCCTTACCGATAAAACCCAGGCCTTCCGTTGTGGTGGCTTTCACATTGACACAATTCTCAGATATGCCAAGGCATTTGGCAATATTGGTTATCATTTGTGGAATAAAGGGCGAAAGCTTTGGTTTTTGACACAGGATAGTTGCATCCACATTATTAACCCTATACCCTTCTTCAGTGATTTTCTGTTTCACGGCATTCAGCAAAGCCATGCTATCAGCACCTTTATATTTTACATCAGTGTCTGGAAAATGATACCCAATGTCCCTCAAAGCTGCTGCTCCCAGCAACGCATCCATTAGGGAGTGTACAAGTACATCTGCATCTGAATGCCCATCTAAACCCCTGGGATAATCAATCCTTACTCCCCCTATAATTAATGCCCTGGCCTCCACCAGCTTATGTACATCATAGCCAATTCCAAAGCGCACTCTAATCTACTCCCCCTTGTTTTAAAAGGTATTCTGCATATTCCAGATCTTCTTTGGTTGTAATTTTCATATTCCTGTAATCACCCATAACCACTGTAATCGGATAGCCATAGGTCTCCAAAAGAGAAGCATCATCAGTCCCTTGCAGCTTGTCCCCAAGAGCCCTTTTATAGCATTCCAGCAGCAACTCTTTCCGAAAAGCCTGGGGCGTCTGAACTGCCCACAGTAAGCTCCTTTCAAGGGTTTTTTGGACCAATCCTTCAGGATTAACCTGTTTAATGGTATCCTTTACAGGAACAGCTGCAATTGCCGCACCTTCTAGTATTGCTGCTTCTAAAACATTTTCTAGAATCTTCTGGGATAATAAAGGTCGTGCACCATCATGCACGACCACAAATTCTGAATCCTCAGGTACAGCTTGCAATCCATTATATACTGATGCCCCTCTAGTATCTCCTCCTGCTACTGTAGATAATACTTTTTTTATGGAGTATTCTTTTATTAGTTCTTTGCAAAAATCAAGGTCAGCTGGTGGAGCTACTAATATTATTCCAGTAATCTTCTTTTGCTTTTCCATTACTTCTAATGGGTGTATAAATAGTGGCTTATCATCTAACAACAGATACTGCTTTCTGGTTTCTGTCCCCATTCGTTTCCCTGAACCAGCTGCTACCACTATACTAGTTGCGTAAGGCACCTGCTTTCACCTCTCCCCAGGCAGACTTGGCACCATCATTATTCTTGTCAGCACCCTTTGGTTTAGCAAAAATCATCCTGCCTGCTGCTGTTTGTAAAACACTTGTTACCATAACATGAATGGTTTGGTTAATGTACTTTCTGCCATTTTCAACTACTATCATTGTACCATCATCAAGGTATGCTATTCCCTGACCGCTTTCTTTACCATCCTTGATAACCTGAACTACCATTTCTTCTCCTGGAAGTACAATTGGTTTTACGGCATTAGCTAATTCATTAATATTTAACACCTTTACACCCTGGAGTTCTGCTACCTTGTTTAAATTATAATCATTTGTAACAACCTGACCATTTAGCATTTGAGCTAGTCTAACAAGCTTGCTGTCTACCTCAACTACATCTTCAACATCCTGCTCATAGATTTGAACCTTGATATCCAATTCCTTGCGAATTTTATTAAGGATATCCAGACCCCTTCTTCCCCTATTTCTTTTTAGAACATCAGAGGAATCTGCTATGTGTCTTAATTCCTCTAATACAAAATTAGGAATTAGCAAGGTTCCCTCAACAAAGCCAGTTTTACAAATGTCTGAAATTCTACCATCAATTATGACACTAGTGTCTAGTATCTTGTAGCCGCTAGTTTTGGAGAATGTTTTTGTTTGCCTGTCTTTCCCAAATTTAAAAATGTTTACCAAGGAGAGAATTTCGTCTCTTTTCTTGGTGCCTACACTCCAGCCCAGATATCCAAATACAACACTAGTAATCATTGGTATATAGTCCCCAACAAGAGGGAGCGCAGAAAAAGAAACGCCTAATAAATTGGCTATAATAAGTCCAATAATAATACCTATTACACCTGCAACAATATCATACGTAGGTGTCTTTTGCAGTTTTACTTCCAGCCATTCTGTCAATTGAATTAGACTATTGATGATTAAAGGGGCAATGGTAAAACCTATTAGTGCTGCTATGATGGTTACTAGACCTGAAATGGCCCATTTTGCTTCCTTAGGAATAATATCAACAAAACTTAAATCGAATACATAAACCGTAATCGAAAAACACACAGCTGCAATAATCAACATTATGATTATTCTTGCTACCTTTTTTAACATTACTTCACCTCCTTCCTATAGTTTAACTAGCTACTGCAACTATTATACAAATATCTGGAAACTGGTGCAACAAGTATATATAAAAAAACAAAAAAGGAACTGTTAGTTAGTTCCCCTTTCTAAGCTAACACCTTGTGCAGCAAGTCTTCAACTTGATCCTCGGCAATGTCTTTAACCAGGACCAGTTCGCTTATTAATATGCGTTTGGCATTTTCAAGCATTTTTCTTTCCCCTGTGGATAAACCCTTATCTTTATCTCTAATGGTCAGATTTCTTACTACTTCGGCGACTTCGAAGATATTACCACTTTTTATTTTATCCAGGTTAGCTCTATATCTTTTATTCCAACTAACATTCATTGTGCTGTTCTTATCCTGGAGTATCCCTAAGACTTCAGACATCTCCTGGGTACCTATAACCTGCCTTAATCCAATATCCTGAACGTTATCCATAGGCACCATAACCTTCATGTCACCAATAGGAATCTTCATAATATAATAACTTCTTCTTTCTCCTAAAACTTCCCTCTCCTCAATGGATTCAATAATTCCAGCCCCATGCATGGGATACACTACCTTGTCGCCGACTTTAAACATTCGTTTACCTCCTTGAGGTACTCATATTATACAGTAATTATACCAGTTGGGAGGAATTCATGTCAAATAGTAGATATTATATCACAAGGCTTTAAAACCTGTCAATTATCCAGAAGCTATTTTATAAGTCTTTTTTCATCTTTTTTCAATTGCCTTTTTTCAATTACCCCAGTTCATGACAATGGCT
Source organism: Clostridia bacterium (assembly GCA_018333845.1). Classification (GTDB taxonomy): domain Bacteria; phylum Bacillota; class DSM-16504; order Desulfitibacterales; family Desulfitibacteraceae; genus Desulfitibacter. The sequence goes on from JAGXSK010000376.1 coordinate 4,015, forward strand.
ATTATTGGTTTGTTTTCAATTTACTTGAAACTTGAAAGTTATGCTTATTTTCAACTGGTAATATCTTATTCCTCCATTTCATTGACAAGACAAGTCTTTTCTAAGTATAATGAAGA
>JAGXSK010000377.1 GCA_018333845.1 Clostridia bacterium
TTCTTGTCCCAGGCTGCATGCCCATTAACAGGTCTGCCAGCAAAAAGGAACTCTTTTCATCCAAGAGAAACAAAACAGTACCTGGCGCGCCACCCTCAACTAAGAGATTAATACATACTGCTAATTCCTCACCTGAACCAAAGGTATCTATTAATTCCTGCAGGTTCACAACTCCTGCATTTGGAACATCCATGTCTATTTTTCTGTCCAACAGCTGGGCAAGAGACGTTGCAGCATGTCCTGCTCCAATATTTCCTATTTCTTTTAATACATCAAAGTGTATAGCCTGAAGTTTTTTCCATTCTGACAGTTTAAAGCACCTCTCCTTCTCATGAGGGTTTTTGATAAAACCACGCTGATGTTTTTTCAAAACCTAACTGACTATAATTTAAAATGCTTTCGGTAGCTCCTATAAATAGAATACCTCCGGGGTTTAAAGCCATATTAAAATTTGTATATAATATGTTTTGGGTTTCCTTTGTAAAATAGATGGTAACATTTCTACAGACAATTAAGTCATAGCCCTTATCATAATGATCCTTCAACAGGTCATGCTTTTTAAAGACAACCCTGTTTTTAATACTGTCTTTTAGCTGGTATTTGGTCTCGTCCTTTATAAAGTATTTATTAAGTCTTTCCTGGGAAACATTTTTCAGCAAATCACAACGATATCTCGCCTCTTTAGCTTCAGCTAATATCCTTTCATCAATGTCAGAGGCGTGAATTGTATGTGCAATATTAGGGGTAAGCTTATCTAAAATCATTGCAATACTGTAAGCCTCTGATCCAAGGGAGCAGCCTGCACTCCAGATTTTCAATCTATTATTTTTTTTAAGCAGCTGGGGTAATATATCTGATTCTAGTCTGTCAAAAATCTCCTTGTTGCGAAAAAACTCTGATACATTAATTGTAATTTTATCTAAAAATTTCTTGGTTAATATTTCGTCATTAACCAGGGCTTTATAATAATCACTAAATCCATTAAAACCCTGACTAACCATTAAATGCTCAATTCTTCTTTTTAGCTGCTTTTCTTTATAACCATTTAGATTAAGACCAAGTTTTTTTGATATCTGATCTTTAAACTGTGTAAAGTCCAATAAATCTCCCCCTCTAAATCTCCCTTGGCAGACATCCTACAGTTCTAACCAATACTTTCCCCGAATCCATTTGCAAAATCATGGTTCTTCCCTTACTTCCCCCTGTATCCTCAGCAATTAAGGGTATCTTCAAGCTGTTGAGTACATCCCTGGTTTTTTTGATATTTCTTTCACCAATATTTAAAAGGTTAGACGTGTGGCCTTTAAACATCTGTGCCCCACCTGCTATTTTTGCAACCAAGTTTGATTGTCTGCCACCAATTTTTAATAATTCACCCAGGAGAAGTCTAATACCTGTATCTGCAAACTTGGCAGGATTATCAGAGTTTTTAAATTGGGTACTGTCCGGCAGCATAATATGTACCATACCTCCAACCCGGACAAACTTATCAAAGATTACAATTCCTACACATGACCCTAATCCTAATGTAATTATATGGTGAGGACTGCTTGCTACTTTTAAATCAGCTATACCTACTTTAAATTCCTGAATACTTTCTTGCTTAATACTAGCATTTATCATTGCTTATCCTCCATTTTCCATAAAGCCTACCTATCTCAAGCTGCCAATTTCATTTGCACTTTTCTTCAGCAGCTCATCCTGGGTCAAAAGAATCCTTTGATTTAACTGGAATAGCCTAAAAGCCTCTATTAACTCAGCCATGGACTGGCCTAAATCCACATTGGAACCCTCTAGATAGCCTCTTTTAAGCTGTGGATTCTCTACTACATTTTCCAGACTGGGGTCAGTAATTTTATATAGATCTTCTCCTGCTCTGATTAAGCTCTCAACAGGAGGATTAGCAATAGCAAATGCTTGATCCAGCTCTTCATTTTCTACATGGATATAATCGTCGTAATAACCTATTACTCTATAACCGTCATGGGTCACCAGATATCCTTCACTATCTATCCTAAAACTCCCTTTTCTAGTATACATGTCACCCTCAGGAGTCTCAACAATAAAGAAGCCCTCACCAAGGATAGCAAAATCATAAGATGAATTAGTCTCAAACAAGGCTCCCATACCATAGTCAATGTGGGTTTCTAAGACCTGGGATCCATGGGGCATTACTCCAATGGGCTCAACCTTGTGACCGCTTACTGAGTGAATAAGAGAATCATGGAGTGTTGCAAAGGTTATGTCCCTCTTTTTATAACTTGGTGTATTAATATTAGCAATATTGTCAGCCAGTATATCCTGCTGCAGCTGCCGTGACAATAAGCCGTTTAATGAAATATAGATTCCCCTGTTAATTTTCTTCTCCTCCCTTCATATCTGAATTAAATGGTAATACTTCTTGTGGATAAACCATTCCCTGCTCCCGTGCCAGATTCTCAATCTGGTGCCTGGAGGGTTCTGGTGCAACAAATGTTATGAGCAAACCAGCAATTACTAACCCAATGCCTATACCAAACAAGAACTGGTTGTACTTTGATATAAAAGTTTTTATTTTTTCAAATTGAGAATTAATTGTATCTCACCCTTCCCCCTGTTAAACCGTTTTGCTATCTCAACTATATCTTCTCCTCTTTCATATGCACCCATGATTTCATCATATTCATCAAGCACCTGCCTTTGACGGAGGTTTTGTGAAAAAGATGGAATTTCTTGTTTATTATTTTGGGATTGGTTTAATAGATGCAACACTTCTTCTACATTATTTGACAAAATATCAATTTTTTCCTCTAATTCATCTATTTTTTTCCCCAATTCTGAAGATTTTTTATGTGCCACTGAAAATTCATTGGAATTATTCTTTAAAGTGGGATAAATAACAACCATCAAAATTGCTCCCACTATTAATAGCAAAACACCCATAATTTATTTTCCCTTCTCTAAAAATAATCTTATTTTTAACAAAACCCTGCTTTTTAACTGGGACACCCTGGATTCAGTAATGTCCATTATATACGCTATTTCCTTTAAGGTAAGCTGTTCATGAAAGTAGAGAGCCAGAATTAGTTTTTCTTTTTCTGTAAGTTCATCTATAGCTTTAATCAGCTTTTCTTGGGTTTCTAGCCACTGAACCTGCTCCTCTGGATTATATTGGGATGGAGCTGGCAGTGTATCTATTAATGACAAGTCTTCACTGTCAAAACCATCTGTTCTTAGACTTTCTTGTAAAGATACACAGCTTAAATGGGAAAAAGCTATAATAATTTCATCAACTTCTTTAACAGACATATTAAGTGCTCTAGCTATCTCTTCTGAAGTAATTTCAGCTCCTTTCTCCTGCTCTAGTCTTTCAATCGTCCTGGAGACCTTGGAAAGGTTTTCACTTAGACCTCTGGGAATCAGGGTAGATTCTCTTAGAGCATCAAGTATTGCACCTCTTATTCTTAATGTGGCAAAGGTTTCAAATTTTACTCCTTTGGCAGGAATAAATCGTTCTACTGCCTCTAATAATCCAATAATCCCATAACTAATTACATCCTCATTGTCCCAATGAGAGGGCAGCTTTAATGACATTCTTCCTACTATTTTTTTTACTAATGGCAAGTAGCTTTCTATTATTTTATCCCGTGTAGCTAGATCTCTATTTCCTTGATAGGACATCCAGAGCTGTTCCCTTCCCATTATCACTCATCCTATGTCTTTCTAATATTTTCAATCATCTTATCAAAAACATAAGCAATTATTTTATCCTGTGTTCTTTCATCTAAATTATAAAAGGAGACTCCAGAGAGATACCTTCTTACTCCGCCTCGCTCTTCCACCAAATTTCTCATTACCTGGCCAAACAACCTCATCTTTTGAATATTACCTTTGATAGCCAGTTCAAATTCCATGATAAGGAAGGCCTTTTCTGGAAGGGCCTTGTCAACCTTTAACATCATACCCCCGCCACTTAAATCAATTGCCAGGGCTGTTTGGGATGGTTGGTATTTAACCATGCCTTTTATATTGGTTGGTGGGTTCTTTAATACTTCATAATGGATATTAATGGCTACTTCTACCCTTACAAAGTTTCTTCTTTCATGTTTTTTAACATTTTCAGGTTGACTTAGAATATATAGCTTTAGATTATCGTCATCTTTTACACCTAAAACATTGGCTTCAAATGTATACCTGTCACTTTCTGTAAAAACTCCCAGTCCAACTCTATCACCATTTTTTAACGATAATATAAAACGTTTATAAACCGGTTCCTGTATCAGAAAGCCATCTTTCCTGATTTCCTGTATCAAGCTTTTATATACTGTATTATCATCTTCCCGCATTACTTCAATGTTGGAGTTTATCTGAAGGAATTTAAAATTCGAGTCAGACAAATTATCCCTCCTCTTTTATTCAAATAATCTAAACAGCCTTCCTATGAAATTGTCTATGCCCTTTGGAGGTTTCATTTTGCCCTCAATTAGGTTTATAGCCAGCTGCTTAATATCGTCAGAGGCCTTACACCTTGGACTGAGCATAGTAAAGGGAACCTGACTGCAAACAGCCTTTTCTACATGATGATCTTTAGAAATATAACCCAGGCGCTTGATCTTGATATTTAAAAATCTATTGGAAACTGTTTCAATTTTGTTGGCAGTAACGTTAGCTTCCTTTAGACTTGAAACCTTGTTAACAGCCAAAAGGACCTGTGAATTAATTTCAAATCTTGAAAGAACCTTAATAACGCTATAGGCATCGGTAATGGAAGTAGGTTCTGGAGTCAATACGACTAACACATCATCAGCTGCTGAAATAAAACCCAGAATGGTTCTAGATATTCCAGCTCCACAATCAATAAAAAGATAATCAATATCCTTGCAGATGTTTTTAAGCTGCTCCCACAATGATTCCTGTTGCTGTTTGTCAATGCTGGCAATTTCTCCAAACCCAGAGCCTCCAGGAATTATTTTAATACCTGAAGGACCTTCAACAATTATTTCAGTAAGACTTTTATGTCCCTTAAGCACACTAAGGAGATTATATTGGGTTACTAAACCTAAAAGAATATCCACATTGGCCATGCCCAAATCAGCATCCAAGATCATTACTTTTTTTCCCAACTGGGCAAGGGCAATTGCCAAATTTAATGTAAGATTTGTTTTTCCTACTCCTCCTTTTCCACTAACTACTGCTATTGTTCTAAAGGATGGAATAGTTACCTTTTTATGCATTTTGTCTTTTACCACAAGTTCTCTCAGTTTACTGGCTTGATCTAGCATTATTCCACTTCCTCTATGATTAACTTTGCCAAACCAGCTGGTTCTCCAGGTATAATGTCATCTGGAACATTCTGTCCGTTGGTCACATATGCTACAGGCAGTTCAGTGGCATCTACAACGTTTAAAATAGAACCCAGGCTATATGTTTCATCAGCTTTTGTAAAAACAAGTTTGGAGTACTTTAAGACACTATATTTTTCCACTATGGAGATTAAATCCTTGTTTTTTGTATTTACATCTAAAACCAGATATATTTCCAGGGGCCTTATGGCATCCAAAAAGGTCTTTAATTCTGCTATTTGTTCAGAATTCTTTGAAGATCTTCCGGCAGTATCAACAAGTATTAAATCACAATGCTTATGATTTTTTACTGCTTCTCTAAGTTCATGGGGAGTCATTACAGCTTCAACGGTAACTCCAATTATGTCGCCATAAGTTTTAAGCTGGGCAACTGCTCCAATTCTATAAGTATCAATAGTAATAAGTGCTATTTTTAAACCATGGTATAAGGCAAAATTTGCAGCAAGTTTTGCAATGGTGGTAGTTTTGCCAACACCTGTTGGACCAATAAAAGCCAGTATATTACTTTTTTGATTTGCATTAGTTACTGGAATGAAAAAATCAGCTAGTTTTTCAGTTAGCTTATCTTTAATGTGATTCCTGCTTTTACATTGATCCAGTTCATGCTTACTAAAAGCTTCCTGGATTTTCTTTTCCACTTCAGGCAAAAGGTCTAGTTCGTCTAAAATCCTTCTAAACTCTGCAGCAGAATCAAACTCCACATATTTACTAACCTTCATAGGAGCTTTACCACCTGTAGCTTTGTGTTCCCTGGCTATAATTTGCTGGAGTAATTCTTTCATCTCCTGCATTTCTCTGCCAACCTTATCGTTATCTAGTTCCATCTCTTTTGCCTTTTGGACAGGTGCTTCCTGGGCAGCTACTTCATCTACTGCAGCAGTTACCTCAACCATTCTGGCCCTCATGAATCCAAGAATACCCTTTTGCCTAACTTGCCTGGTATTTATTATAACTGCGTCAGGTCCCAAGTCCTGTCTGATTAGCTGACATGCTTCCTTCATGTCATATGCTAGATATTTTTTAATTTTCATAGTCTTTCACCATTCCAATGGCCTCCACATCTAATTCGGGAACCAGCTCATTTAAAGATAAAACCACTAGCCCCGGCATAAATCTTTCTGTTAATCTACGCAAAGCCATTCTTATTCTTGAAGAACATAGTACTACTGGTTGAAGTCCTAACAGGCTAAAGTCCTGAGCATACTTTTCAAGTTGTTGATATACGTGTTCTGTAACCTCTAGAGGAAGGGCTGGATATACTCCATCAGAAGTCTGTTGAATTGACTTTTTCACCCGTTCCTCCAAGGCTAGCTCTACTGTTACCACTATGAGCTTACCACCTGGAGCATAGGTTTTGCTAATTGTTCTTGCTAATACAGCCCTTATGGATTCGGTAAGGTAGTCTAGGTCCTTACTTATTGCACTTCTATTAGCTAATGTTTCAAAAATTGTAACCAGATCTCTGATGGGAATTCGTTCTGCTAGCAGATTCTGTAGAACTTTTTGCACCTCTCCCAGGCTTAATGCATCAGGAACTAGTCCTTCTACAGCTGCTGGATTGGTCTCCTGGACCAACTCTAAAAGCTCTTTTACTTCTTGTCTGCCTAAAAGCTCATGGGCATGGGATTTGATAAATTCAGTTAAATGGGTAATAAGTACAGTGGCTGAATCTACAACAGTAAATCCTTGCATTTCTAACTGTTCTTTAACTTCCTCATTGACCCACCACGCAGACAGTCCAAAGGTTGGCTCGGTAGTGGCTATGCCATTGATCTCCATGGTTTCATTTCCTGAACTCATTGCCAGATAGTACCCAGGAAGTATTTGACCACTAGCAATTTCATTGCCTCTAATTTTAAACCTATAGCTGTTTGCTTCCAACTGAAGATTATCCCTGATTCTAATGGGCTTTACATATATCCCCAATTCCCTTGCACATTGTCTCCTTACAGCAGAAAGCCTGTCTAATAAATCACCCTGCTGGCCTTCATCAGTAAG
>JAGXSK010000378.1 GCA_018333845.1 Clostridia bacterium
GCAGTGTTGATAGAAAAAATATTCATGGGAGGTTTTAAAAACATGACAAATGTATATAGCCCTTATGCACCACAATTTAGTTTAATGTCCAAAAATGTTTTAGAGGAGATTCACTGGAATAGCTGCAGACTCCTTGAAACAGTGGGTGTGAATGTCTTTAACGCTGAAGGTTTAAGGCTTTTAAAGGATGCTGGTGCCCTGGTAAAGGGAAACCATGTGAGAATACCTACTGGCTTGGTAGAATGGGCATTAAAAGCAGCTCCTTCAAGAATTACTGTTTATGATAGACTTGGCACCCCCAAAATGTATTTAGAAGGAACTAAAAGTTATTTTGGTACTGGCTCAGATTGCCCAAACATTATTGACCATCAAACAGGAATTAGAAGAAAACCAGTAAGAGAGGACATAGTCCTTTCAGCCAAGCTATGTGATGGATTAGCAAATATAGACTTTTTAATGTCCATGGGCCTTATAACAGATGTTCCAGAAGAAATGGCTTATCTGGAGCAGTTTAATATAATGGTTAATAATTCCAGCAAACCCATGACCATTATAGCTGCTGATGGAAAATGCCTGGAGTATACAATAGAAATGGCTTCACTTTTAGTGGGGGGTCAAGACGAGCTTTCCAATAAACCAATTTTTGTATTGTATGACGAACCCAGCTCACCTCTTCAGCATTCAGACACAGCTGTTGAAAAGCTGCTGATAATGGCTGAGAAAAAGCTGCCAACTAACTACTCGCCAGGTGCCATGGCGGGAGCAACCTGCCCTGTAACGCCAGCTGGAGCTGTAATTCAGGCAGTATCTGAAATACTTAGTGGACTAGTAATGCATCAATTAAAAAAGCCAGGGGCACCCTTTGTATTTGGTGCAGGCATGTCCCCAATGGATATGGGAAGCATGCAGCCAACCTATTGTGCACCTGAGGCCATGCTTACCCAGGCTGCAGTATGCCAGTTAGCACAATATCATAACTTGCCTTCATGGGGTTTTGCTGGATGCAGTGGCTCCAAGACTGTAGATGAACAGGCTGCTTTGGAGGCTGGAAGCTTTGTATTCATGGCAGGAATCATGGGCTCCAACCTTGTCCATGACCTGGGGTATCTTGAATTTGGCTTAACCTTTTCAAATGAGCTTTTGGTGATTTGCAACGAGGCTGTAGGTCAAGTAAGAAGAATTTTAGGTGGAGTTCATATGACTCCCGACCAAATGGCTATAGATGTAATAGAAAAAGTGGGCCCAGGTGGAAACTATCTGGGGCATGAGCATACCTTTAATAATTTCCGCAAGAACTGGCAGCCTGATGTTACAGATAGAAGAAGTTACGAGCAGTGGGCAGATAAAGGCAGCACTACCATGAGACAAAGGGCAAAGGATAAAATTGAACATATTATTGACACTCATAAAGTTACACCTTTAGATGATAGGACGAGGCAAGGATTACTAGATATATTAAGAGAAGCGGAAAAAGACATGGTGAAGAAATAATTTCCTAAATATAAAAAACCTAACGGGATAGAACTCTATCCCGTTATTTGTTACACTAAAAGAGAGTATAAAAATTAACATGGATAATGCAATATTTATTTTGGTACAATGATTCTTATGCTTAATCGAATAAAACTGGCCAGGCCCAAGAAATTAGGAAATATTGTATTGTGCATTATAAGGGAGGTCTTTAAATGTTATGGGAAATGAAAGTACTTTCAAAGGACCAGGTTGAAGAACTGCATTTTCAAACCCTGGAATTATTAAATACTAGAGGCATTGCAATTCACCATGAACCCACAAAGAAATTGCTGATAGAAAATGGTGCTGCAGCTGGTAAGGGTGACATAATTAAAATACCCAAAGAACTTATTGAAAATAGATTAAAGCTTGTTCCCAAATCCTTTGAGATTAAGGCTCGCAATAGGAATAAAAACATTACCATTGGAAAAGGTGAAACGATCCTGGTGCCTACTGGAGGTCCTGTATTTGTCCATGACCATATACGAGGCAGAAGAAAGGGAAAGCTGGCTGATGTGATAGACTTTTATAAGCTGAGCCAGACCAGCAGCCAGATTCAGGCTGTATGTGCTGGCATTTTAGACCCAAATGATATTAGAGAAGAATACAAGCACCTGGTTTTGATGAAGGAGCTAGTCCAAAACTGTGATAAGCCTCTAATGGGAATATCCATGGGGGCTGAAGTTGCCCAGGACTGTATAGGTATAGCAAAAATAGCTGTAGAGCCCGAGCAGGGTGACTGTTTTATCTTCGGGGTTGTTAACACATTATCGCCAATGGCATGGGATGAAAGGATGCTTGAGGCTATTTGGGTTTATGCAAAGAATAGTCAACCTGTCGTAGTAACATGCTGTTCAATGGCGGGCTTTACATCTCCAACCAGTCTGTGGGGAACTATACTGCAGAACAACGCAGAAGTTATTACGGGAATTCTAGTGGCCCAATTAATTAATCCAGGATGTCCAGTGGTATATGGCAACACTTCTACTATTACTGATATGAAAACAATGAATTTATGTATCGGTGCGCCCGAATATGGGCTTCTTACCACAGCCTTCAAGCAGCTGGCAGATTTTTATCGTGTCCCTTTTAGGGGAGGTGGGGGACTGACTGATGGTAAAGAAGTAGATGTGCAAACTGGAGTAGAGTCCACAACCAATTTATTATTCACCTTTGGCAACAAGGTAGATATTGTTTTGCATGGTGTAGGTGTAATGGAATCTTTTTTGACGGTAAGCTATGAAAAATGGATTTGGGATGAAGAAATAAGTGGTAGAATTAGAAGAATCTTGCAGGGCGTAGACATGACTCAAAGGGAGGATGCCATTTCCCTTGCTGGAGATGTGGATACTGGAGGTCATTATTTAGAACATCCAGATACTTTTGCCAGATTCCGTAAGGAATTTTACACACCTCTCGTATCTGATCGGAATAATTGGAGCACATGGCATGAAAGAAACATAAACTCAGTTAAAAATGCCTGGGAAAAGGTTCAGCAACGGCTGAAAGAATTTGAAAAGCCTGAACTGGAGTCTCATGTATTAAGTCTTCTCATTAAGCACTTAAGGGGCAAGCTTCCTGAGAAGTTGCTGTAAGAAGTTTAGCCTGTTAAGGGATGGAGGGGTTCCCGTGTTTGACAAGGACAAGAGAATTAAGGAATTGGAATTAAGGCTCAAATGGTATGAGACTATCTTAAACTCTGTAAGCGAGGGAATTAATGTTGTTAATAAGAATGGGGTTACTACCTTTTACAACGAGTCATGCAGCAAATTTGAAGGAATTGCCCCGGACAAGGTAATAGGAAAGCATATTATGGAAGTATATCATCTTGATGAGGATAATGCCGCCTCTTTACATGTATTAAAATCAGGGACTCCCATTTATGATAGATACTATTCCTATAAAATAAAGGAGACCAACAAAAGAATTAATATAGTGGCAAGTACAATTCCCCTGTTGGACCAGGGAGAAGTTAAAAGCGTATATTCCATTGCAAGGGATTTAAGTCAACTTAAGGAAGTATTGGAAAGGACAATGAAGGTAAAGGATACTGAAATCTTTCCAGTACCATCTATAAATGGGGCAAGGTATTCCTTTGAGCAGATAGTTGCCAAAGGTGATTCCATGATTAGACTAATTAATTCTGCAAAAAAGGCTGCAAAAAATCAGTCTAGTGTTATGATTTATGGGGATACTGGAACTGGCAAGGAACTTTTTGCCCAGAGTATTCATAATGCAAGCCAAATTTCCGGGGGGAAATTTATAGGTATAAATTGTGCGGCCATGCCTGATACTTTACTGGAAAGTATTTTGTTTGGTACAGTTAAGGGTGCCTTTACTGGAGCAGTTGATAATCCCGGGCTTTTTGAACAGGCCAATGGTGGTACCCTATTTCTCGATGAAATAAACTCCATGAGCATACATTTGCAGGCTAAACTATTAAGGGTCCTTCAAGAAAAAACAGTAAGGAGACTTGGCGACAATAAAGAAACCCATATAAACTGCAGGATAATTAGCTCGACAAATGTTGACCCCTTAGAGGCAGTTAGCAAGGGTATGCTCAGGCAGGACCTATACTATAGATTAGCAGTTATCACACTCCACCTGCCGCCTCTAAAAGAGAGGCAATCAGACATACCATCACTTATTGAACACTTTATATCTAAATATAATAAAAGGTTTGTAGAAGAGGTAAAGGCAGTTAATGAGTCTTTTCTCAAGATGCTCCTGAATTATCCATGGCCCGGGAATGTTAGAGAGCTAGAACATGTAATTGAAAGTGCAATGAACATGGCTGATGGTGATTCTGAGCTTAAACTAGAACACCTGCCAAAGTATATTAGAGACAGGATTGAACACAACCAGACCCATAGACAGCCTTCTGCATCAGGCACCCTAACAGATATTTTACTCCAGACTGAAAAAAAGATTATTATCCAATCACTGGAAAGAAATCAATGGAATATTACTAAAGTATCCCGGGAGCTTGGCTTATACAGGCAATCCCTACAGAAGAAAATTAAAAAGCTGGGTATTAAAAAATGGTAGGTGTTTTACAATAATTTTGCAACAAGCTTGTGTTAGAGAGTAGTTTGTGCTATAATTTCCATGGTATTCCCTGCTCCATTCTTGAAATGGGGCCATAGACCATAGGGAGGAGGTGTATATTAGTGCGTAACTACGAAAGTATGTATATTTTACATCCTGAACTGTCAGAAGAGGCAATTAACCAGCATGTGGAAAAGTTTACAAACGTGATAGTTGAGCAGGGTGGAGTAGTAGAAAAGACGGACTTGTGGGGCAAAAGAAGACTGGCCTACGAGGTTAAAAAGCTCAAAGA
>JAGXSK010000379.1 GCA_018333845.1 Clostridia bacterium
TAATAAGCTGGATGCAGTATATGACACCACCATTTTTACCGAACCGACGCTAAAAGGACAGCTTGGCGTAAACGCAATGGCGACGAAGAAGCATCTATATGACCATATCCTTTATGATTCCGTCAATGAGAAAACCTTTGCTGAAAGCGTTGATACCAGCAATGAAGTGGCGGTCTATGTAAAGCTGCCGAATGGCTTTTTCATTAGCACACCGGTAGGAAAATATAACCCCGACTGGGCGATAGCCTTTCATGAGGGTAAAGTGAAGCATATCTACTTTGTTGCCGAGACAAAAGGCTCCATGTCCACCATGCAGCTGCGAATGGTCGAGGAAGCAAAAATTCACTGCGCTTGCGAGCATTTTAAGGCTATCAGTACGGATTCTGTTGTGTATGACGTGGTGGACAGTTATGCGGCGCTGTTGGATAAGGTGTTGAGTTGATCATCTAATCTCTGATTGAAAGGGGCGATTATATGGATTCTACGAGAAATGTTATAAAAATAGAAAAATGCAATAATATCACGGAGGGCAATGTAACTATTTGTGACTCAAAACTAAACATCTTTTTTTTATAATTTGAACCTTATGTATAGCTGTAACCTATTAGCGTAAAGGATCTGTGTGAAAACTAATATTAAAAGCCTTGACAATAGTATATACTAAAATATATACTATAAATGAGGTGATTAGAAATGGAAACTGCAAAATTATTTGTCAATGGTCAGAGCCAGGCTGTCCGGCTGCCGAAAGAATACCGTTTTTCGGGTAATGAAGTATATATTAAAAAAGTGGGTAATGCCGTTATGTTGTTTCCAAAAGATCGTGCATGGGAAACCTTTCTTAACGGTCTTAACAGCTTCACCGATGATTTCTTTGCAGACGGACGTAATCAGGGTGTCCAATCATCTAGGGAGACGTTATGAAATACATGCTCGATACAAATATTTGTGTGTATCTCATAAAGAAGAAACCAGAAAATGTACTCATAAATCTCCAGTCGAACATGGGCGAAGGCATTGCCATTTCCGCAATTACTCTTGCGGAACTCATGTATGGCGTAGAAGCAAGCGCCTACCCGGAAAAAAACACGCTTGCACTAAATCAATTTCTGTCCATTGTGGATATCTTGCCATTTGATGATGAGGCGGCTGCAGAATACGGGAAAATATGTGCAGCGTTACGGCGGCAAGGAACTCAGATTGGAGTTATGGATATGCTGATTGCAGCACATGCAAAGGCTAAAGGACTTATTATCGTCACTAATAATGTCAGTGAATTTGAGCGAGTTGAGGGCCTTGGGCTCGAAAATTGGGTTACATGAAACCCCATTTGATTTAGAAAAAGACTATGAAACCAATTTAATTAGTTTCATTCGAGAGTATTTAGAAATCTACCAAACACATGAAAATCTAATCAACCCTGAAAGAATTTTAGGTATAAAAGATCTACGAGATACCCAAGAGGCCATCCCAGAGATAAAAACAGAAAACCAAGAATATCTACCTGAAATAGAGGAGCTACCATCTCAGCCCATTGCACTTCTCGTAGTAATCAAAAAGGATATTGATACAAATTCTTGGTTAGTAGAGGAATATGGTACCAACCAAGAATATACTCTAAGATTTTATTTTGATCTTGAATACCTAAGCGGACCACCTGCAGTTGGTCAAATAATCGAAGTTCAAGGAAAGCTGATAAACGGAAATATTATACAAGTATCCTCGCCAGATAAATTAATACCTGCCGGCTGGCTAGAAGAAAAAAAATAGAGAAAGAATTATGATTTACACAAACAATGGGATATTCCCTAAGCCGTTAGAATTATATTTATTATACATGATGCAATTAACTCCCTAGAGGAATATGATATGAAAAAGGGAGTTGTATCGATAATGGATTGTCAAGATTTGAGAGCAAGTATAGTTGAGCGGAAGATAGAAGAACCCAACATTAATGTTGCTTATCCAGAGGTAGTAGGATTACTTCCTCCCAATAAAAACGTAAGGTACAAGGGTGTGCCGGAGAAAATAAACCAAGCCATTCAAAAGCTGGTTAGACAGATGATGCTGGAAATGGGAGCCACTAATCCAGATCTGGCAGAAATGGAGGGTACCTATAAAGTAACGTTGAATCAAAATGGTGTACTGAGCATTAGGTTTGAGAATTTTTCTTTTATAGAGATGGCAGCTCATCCCTGGACCATTATGAGGGCTTTGACTTTTAACCTAAAAACAGGAAATACTGTTGATATTGCTAGCCTTTTTAAGGTTGGAAGCGGATATAGGTTGATTATCAGCAACGAAATTAAAAGACAAATAAAGGCTAGAGATATACCACTTATTGCGGAATTTACAAGAATCAATGATGATCAGGAGTATTACCTGACGGATAAAGCCCTGGTAGTATTCTTTCAAAGGGCAACCATAGCCCCTAGTGTGGCAGGTATCCTTGAGTTTCCAATCCCCTACAGTATGCTGACAAATGTTATAAGTCAGGAGGGGATACTGGCACCGGTTGTCTGGTGCAAATAGAGTAATTAATGTAATCAGCATTAACCACTGAAATGACACCGGAGGAAAACTGGGGCAAACTTGCCCCCTGCTATTGCAAGTGTGCAGATGTAGCTGATTTAGCCAATTATCTGCTGGATTTAGCAATGAAGCGTCTCCTCAGTTTGTATGCGAGCTGTAGTAAAGGTCAGCCATTCTCTTACAGCAAAGGACTGATACTTGTCCTTCTTGCAGATAATCATCAGGTTGAGAAACAAGGACTGCTCTTTAATATGCCTGGCTGTTACCTTTTTGGGATTTAGCTCCTGGCAAATTTTTTGAGGCAGCAAGGCTATGCCCAGCTTTGCTGCTACCATCTCCATCATGAAATCCCTTTGGGAGCTCCTGCAGACAATTTGGGGTTGAAAGCCCACCCTTCCACAGCAATTAATGATATGGTCATGCAGGGAAAAATCCTCTCTAAAAAGTACGAACTTTTCATCCTTTAAATCCTTAAGGCTAAGGATACTTTTTTTTGACAAGGGGTGACAAGGAGATAAGACCACCATGAGGGGATCGCTGATAAGGGGGTAAATCTCAAAGGCTTCCGGTTGAGCCGGGGCTGAGCATATAATACCTACATCTACCTCTCCATCTTCCACTGCCTTCTCGATTTTTTTAGAACCTACCTCCATAAGCTCTAATTCTATTCCAGGGTATGTCTGAATAAACTCGCCAATGATCTTTGGAAAAAAGCTGGCACCAACAATAGGTGGTATACCAATTTTAAGGGTGCCTTTCTTAAGGGTTACAACATCTGACAGTGTGGTGGTCAGGTTATCAAAGGATGCAATAATATCCTTGGCCTGCTGATATACAGTCTGGCCAGCATCGGTCAAAATTACCTGTTTCTTATCCCGGTGGAACAAGAGAACCCCCAGTTCTTCCTCCATATCCCTTATCATCTTGCTGATGGAAGGCTGGCTGATATGCATATCCTGCGCAGCCTTTGTAAAGCTTTGATGCTTTGCTACTGCAAGAAAGTATTTGAGGTGATTAATGTTCACTATTATCAACTCCCTGACATATGGCATAGTTGGTATAGATAAAAGGCATAAAAAACATTCTTTATATATATTATACTTATACCTTACCAATATATATAATTATAGGCAAGAAGGAATTTCATTGAATATTAATGAATTTTCCAAAGGAAGGGAGCTGTTTTTTATTATGGAAATACCATCAAGAAACCCAGTACAAAAGATTTTAATGGGCCCCGGACCCAGCACAGTAGACCCAAGGATACTGCGGGCAATGTCAGAACCAACAATAGGACACCTTGACCCAGATTTCTTAAAGATAATGAATGAATGTATGGAAATGCTAAGGGTAGTATTTAACACCAGGAACCAGCTCACCATGCCCATGTCAGGAACAGGCAGCAGCGGAATGGAAACCACCTTTGTAAACATCTTAGAACCTGGAGACAAAGTAGTCATTGGAGTAAAAGGCGTATTTGGCATGAGAATGGTAGACATGGCAAAAAGATGCGGAGCCCAGGTAATAGAAGTAAAAGCACCCTGGGGCAAGCCCCTTGACCCAGCAGACGTGAGAAAAGCCCTCTCAGAAAACCCAGGAGTCAAATTCTTTGCAGACGTACATGCAGAAACCTCCACAGGAGTATTGCAGCCCTTAAAAGAGCTCTCAGACATCTGTAAAGAATATGACGTGATGTATCTAGCAGACACAGTAACCTCCCTGGGTGGAGTACCAGTAGACATAGACGACAACGGAGTAGACCTGGCCTTTAGCGGCACCCAGAAATGCCTGAGCTGTCCCCCGGGACTAGCACCAGTAACCTTTAGCGAAAGAGCCTATAAAGTTCTGCAGGAAAGAAAAACAAAAGTACAAAGCTGGTATTTAGACCTGACAATGATAGCCCAGTACTGGGGACAAGAAAGGGTCTACCACCACACAGCCCCAATAAACATGATCTATGCCTTCCATGAAACCATGAGAATAATATTAGAAGAAGGCCTGGAAAACAGATATGCAAGACATAAAAAGAACCATGGAGCACTAGTAGCAGGCTTAGAAGCCATGGGTCTAAAGCTCATAGTAGACAAGGAGTACAGACTGCCCCCCTTAACAACAGTATACTCACCAGAAGGAGTAAATGAAGCAGAAGTGAGGAAGCAGTTAATGGAGCAGTACCGTATGGAAATAGGAGGAGGACTAGGAGACTTTAAAGGCAAAGCCTGGAGAATTGGCCTCATGGGCTATGCCAGCACCCAAGCCAACGTTATCCTTGTTCTTACTGCTCTGGGTAATATTCTAGAAGGTATGGGTCAAAAGATTGATAAAATGGGAGCCCTAGAGGCTGCCCAGGGGGTTTATAGAGCATAGGGATTAATTAATATGTGCCTTGAGTGGGGGAAGCTCAGGGCCTTTTCCTTTTTGGGTAAACTATAATTAGTAAACCTTCAGACAATCATATAATAATTCTAGAATATAATACATACTCTTTGAAATATAATTCTCAGTGGTGTCCCTATATGCTAATTATTACGAATGCTACCCAGGCAGATTAACATCCCTAGGATTTCCAGCAATATGGCAGCAGCAAACAAGTAAAAACCAGCCTGATAGCTATATAAAGCACTCTATAAAGAAGATTTAACTTCTATGACATTTTTAGATAAAACAACAGGTATAACAACAGGTAAGCTTTAGAAAGGAATTATAAAAAAATGGCACCTTCAAAAACAAATGCTATGCGTATCCTTGACAGCAGAAAAATTGCTTATAAGGTATATTCTTATGAAAATAATGATGGAAAAATTGATGGTATTTCTGTTGCAGAGAAAATAGGAAAGGATCCAAAGGTTGCGTATAAAACCCTGGTAGCCCAGGGCAGCAGTAGTAATTTATATGTCTTTATTATTCCTGTTCAGGAGGAACTGGACTTAAAAAAGGCAGCTAAAGCGTCAGGCGAAAAGAAAATTGAAATGATACCTTCCAGGGATATTCAAAAATTTACCGGCTACATCAGGGGAGGGTGCTCGCCAATAGGGATGAAAAAGCTTTACAAAACCTTTATAGATATGAGGGCAGAGGCATCCAAGGAGATCATTGTAAGTGGCGGGAAAATAGGAGTGCAAATAGCCATGAATGTTGATGACCTCATAAAGGTAGTTGAAGGTAAAGTGCAGGATATTATAAAATAAAGTGAAAGATACCAAAGGAGTTGAAAGCATTGATTAGGAGTATCCATGATTGTGCAGGGCTGTACAACGGTGTAAAAATGCCCTGGTTTGGACTGGGGGTATACAAGGCTAAAGAAGGTGAAGAGGTCAAGTCGGCTGTGA
The DNA here is from genome assembly GCA_018333845.1 of Clostridia bacterium. Taxonomy (GTDB): domain Bacteria; phylum Bacillota; class DSM-16504; order Desulfitibacterales; family Desulfitibacteraceae; genus Desulfitibacter. Next base: position 5,862 of record JAGXSK010000379.1, read on the forward strand.
AAACTGCCCTGGATGTAGGGTATAGAAGTATAGATACTGCTGCCTTTTATGAAAACGAAAAGGGAGTAGGCCAGGCTATCAGGGAATATGGTATCCCAAGGGAGGAGGTTTTCATTACCACAAAGGTTTGGAATAGTGACCAGGGTTATGAAAGTACATTGCAGGCTTTTGAAAAAAGCAGAAAAGAATTGGCTGTGGATTATATAGACCTGTATCTAATTCATTGGCCGGGAAAAGACAAGTATAATGACACATGGAAAGCTCTTGAAAAGCTTTACAGGGAAGGTCATGTTCGTGCCATAGGAGTAAGCAACTTTCAAATCCATCACCTAGAGGATTTAATTTCAAAAAATGAGCTAGTTCCCATGGTCAATCAGATTGAGTATCACCCAAGACTTACTCAAAAAGAGCTGCACGAGTACTGCTCAGATCACAATATAATGCTGGAGGCCTGGAGTCCCTTGATGAGGGGACAAATCCTTGATAATGAGGTTATTGTAAGTTTAGCTAAAAAATACAATAAAACTCCTGCACAAATAATTTTAAGATGGGATTTGCAAAAGGGAGTTATAACTATACCGAAATCTGTTTCGGAGCATCGCATTAGAGAAAATGCCCATATATATGATTTTGCAATTGCAATGGAAGATATGGCTAAGATAGATTCTTTAAATAAAAATGAAAGGGTAGGTCCTGACCCGGATAGTCTGGTTTTCTAGAAAATAAAATATGATTATTTCTATTCCCTTGAAATAACAAATAGTTTATACTTATAACTAGGTTAAAAACTTAATAAAATACTAGGGGTGCCATCTGGCTGAGAAGGAGCAATCCTAACCCTCTGAACCTGATGTAGTTAATACTACCGTAGGGAAGTCATGTTTTTTAAACAAAAAACACTAAAAGCTTACCTAGGGTAAGCTTTTCTGGCGTTTAGGAGATTATGCTTTAAAGTAATGTGGAAGATATTGTATTATCTTGGCTTTGTACTGGAAAGGAGGAGTTTAAATGCTGGTCAATGGAAAAGCACTGGATATACCATCAGGAACTACAATACTGCAGCTTTTGGAAAGGCTGGGCATCTGTCACGAAAAGGTAGTTGTGGAAGTAAACCTGCAGATTATTGCAAAGGAAGACTATCAAGAAATGCTTCTTCATGAAGGGGATAAGGTTGAAATTGTCAGCTTTGTAGGGGGAGGCTAAGTTTAAATGAAGATTTTTGTTAATGACAGGATTACCAGCATAAAACCCGAGCTTTCAGCCTTTACAATAAGGGATATGTTTAAATCAGATGCAGATATTGTTGTATTAAATGGTTTTATCATAAAAGAAGATAGGAAGCTTAAGGAAAATGACCGTTTAGTCTTTATTAAAAGGGGCGAAATTCCCAGTCAAGGGGAAATGGAAGCACTATTGATGGCAAGACATACTCCAGGCGTGTTTGCAAAGGTGAAAAAGGCTGCTGTGGGAATAGCTGGTCTTGGGGGCCTGGGATCTAATACAGCCATATCCCTTGCAAGGTTAGGTATAGGTAAGCTTGTACTGGTAGATTATGATGTAGTTGAACCAAGCAATCTTAACAGGCAGCAATATTTTATCAGCCACATAGGATTGTTCAAAACAGAAGCATTAAGGGAGCTGATACAGCAAGTTAACCCCTTTGTAGAGTTAGAGACTAAAAATACTTATCTTAATGCAGATAATGTTCAAGAATGCTTTTCCAATGCAGACATTATTGTTGAAGCCTTTGATGATCCGAAATGTAAGGCTGAACTGGTGAATGCGGCTTTAAAGCTGTTTCCAAAGAAATATGTAGTAGCATCATCAGGAATGGCAGGATATTTTTCAAGCAATACCATAATCACAAAAAAAATAAGTGACTATTTTTACCTTATTGGTGATGGAGTGTCAGAGGCCAAACCAGGCTGTGGACTAATGGCACCCAGGGTAGCAATAGCTGCCAATCACCAGGCCAATACAGTTTTACGGCTGATCCTGGGAGAAAAGGATGTATGAAACAAATTCACATAGATAAACAAGGAGGAGCTTATGGATAGGTTAACAATAGGTGGAGTTGCTCTGGAAAGCAGGCTTTTTATTGGAACTGGAAAATATGCTAGTAACAGCATAATGCCCAAGGTCATTAATAGATGCGGCACACAGGTAATAACAATGGCATTAAGGCGGGTAAATCTAGATGATAAAGAAGATAACATACTAGAATATATACCAAAAGGCTGCATCTTATTGCCCAATACCTCAGGAGCTAGAAATGCTGAAGAGGCCGTAAGAATAGCCAGGCTTGCCAGGGCTATGGGCTGCGGCAATTGGGTGAAAATTGAAGTAATATCTGACAATAAATATCTGATGCCTGACAATTTCGAGACTATTAAGGCCACGGAGATGCTAGCAAAGGAAGGCTTTGTAGTTTTGCCTTACATGAGCCCTGACCTTATGTCTGCCAGGAGAATGGTTGAGGCTGGTGCAGCAGCAGTTATGCCCCTGGGTTCGCCAATTGGAACAAACAGGGGCATCAGAACAGGGGAATTGATCCAAATAATGATTAATGAAATTGACGTGCCCATTATTGTTGATGCCGGCCTTGGTAAGCCATCAGATGCGGCACAAGCCATGGAAATGGGGGCAGAGGCTGTCCTGGTCAATACAGCCATAGCTACCTCAAAGGATCCCATAGCCATGGCAGAAGCCTTTGCTCTAGCGGTTAAGGCCGGAAGATTGGCCTATAATGCTAAATTAGGTCCCCAGGGTCAGCTTGCAAATCCATCTTCACCCCTTACAGGTTTTTTAGATGAGGTTGATGCTTCATGAGTTTCTATAATGAGTATTCTAAGATAAAAGATTTTTCCTTTGACAATTTTTTTCAAAAAATACAAGGCAATGATATAAGGAGGATACTGGACAAGGATAAGCTTGAACCATGGGATTTTTTAGCCCTTCTTTCTCCTAAGGCCCAGGTCTATCTAGAACAGATGGCCCAAAGGGCCCATATGCTTTCCCTGCAGAATTTTGGTAAAACAATTTTGCTTTATACACCTATCTATATTTCCAACCACTGTGTAAATAAATGTGTGTACTGTAGCTTCAACGCAGCCAATAACATTGCACGAAAAAAACTAACCATGCAGGAAATAGAAGCAGAAGCCAGGGAAATTTCTAAAACCGGCTTGAAGCATGTCCTGGTTCTTACCGGAGAATCCAGGACACAGACACCAGTAAGCTATATTAAAGATGCCGTAAAGGTTTTAAAAGGATATTTTGAGGTTGTTTCCATAGAAATTTATCCCCTGACTGAAGAAGAATATAAAGAAGTAATAAATGCAGGTGTTCACGGACTTGTAGTTTATCAAGAGGTCTATGATGAAGCAATCTATGATAAACTTCATCTTAGTGGACCTAAAAGGGACTACCACTTTAGACTTGATGCTCCTGAAAGAGCGTGCAGGGCAAAAATGAGAAGTGTCAATATTGGTGCCCTTCTGGGTCTTAATCATTGGAGAAGGGAGGCTTTTTTTACAGGGCTGCACGCAGATTACCTGCAGAATAAATATCTTGATGTAGAAATAAGCATTTCTCTACCCCGAATAAGACCATATATTGGTGGCTGCACAGATGTATACCCAGTTGGCGACAGAGAGTTCGTACAGATTATGCTTGCGTTAAAAATATTTCTTCCCCATGTAGGTATTGCCATTTCAACAAGGGAAAGACAGGGTTTTAGGGACCAGCTCATCCCCCTGGGGGTTACAAAAATGTCAGCAGGAGTGTCAACTGAGGTAGGAGGCCACAAGGGTGAGAGCACAGGTGAGGGCCAGTTTGAAATATCCGATGTAAGAAGTGTTGCAGAGATTAGACAGGCAATCCAGGCCAAGGGTTTTCAACCCATATTTAAGGACTGGATGGATATATAAATGAAAGCCAGGAAATTATTTTTAATCAGCAACAGGAGATTGGTTAAAACAGGCACATTCTATGATGTAATTCAAGGGGCTGTGGAAGGGGGTATTGATGGAATAATACTAAGGGAAAAAGACCTTCCATATAAATCTCTAATGCCCATGGCCCTCAAAATCAGGGAAATTGTTAAAGACAGGAATATCAGCCTTATTGTCCACAGCAATTGGCAGGCTGCAGCAGATAGTGGAGCAGATGGCCTGCATCTTGGGTTCTCAGATTTTATGAAAAAACAGCATGCCTTTAAAGGTGAAATAGGCGTATCTATTCATAGTGTTGAGGAAGCTGTCCTGGCCCAGGAAAATGGGGCTAGTTATCTTCTTGCAGGGCATATTTTCAAAACAGACTGCAAGAAAGGCCTGGAGCCAGGGGGCCCTGGTCTGCTCAGGAAAATAAGGCCATTAGTTAACATTCCCTTGATAGCCCTGGGAGGAATCTGTCCCCTTAATGCAAGGGAAGCACTTGATGCAGGTGCCCATGGCGTTGCAGTAATGTCATATATCATGGCATCAGGAAACCCTTATAAAGCTGCCTTGGACCTAAGGGAAGCTATAAAATAGAGAAACTTTGTCTTTTTTAAACCTTATCTTCATAGGATAAGGTTTTTTGTGCTGCCCTTTTCCCTTGTTTGCCTTGGAATAAATCCTTGGGAGGGTTTCTTGATGCTATTTGTAATAACTTGCCATGTCTGCCATTAAGTCTTAAGTAGCAGCCTTAATAATAAGTGTGATATGCTGGGTGTAACTTTTTTAATGAAAATCCGTCTTTATAAATAGAGCATACCTTGAGCAAAGCCTGAGAAAAACAAAGAGGTGTAGAAAATGGATAAGGCACAAGACATTGCCCATAATGCCAATAAAAACAACAGCAAGTCATTTGTAGAGGTTTACGATATATATTTTGATAAGGTTAACAGATATCTCCGCTACCGCGTTCGCAATATCTGGGATGCAGATGATTTGACTGCCCAGGTTTTTACAAAGGCCTTTGAAAACTTTCACCAGTGCCGTAATCATGAGAAGGCAGGAGCTTGGATATTCAGGATAGCCCATACTACATATGTTGATTACCTGCGCAAGAGGAGAGAGCATTTACCCTTGGATGAATATGCTTTATTGGCAGATAAAAGGGAGCAGCCAGAGGAAACTGCCCTTGCTGATGAGGAAATCATTGAATTAAAGAGATGCATGGAGCAG
>JAGXSK010000380.1 GCA_018333845.1 Clostridia bacterium
TCGCTACGGCCCACTGGATTTGAAGTCCAGGCCAGCCACCAGACCAAATCCGCTCCCTCAGACTTAATATTATACATTATATAATCTTACATTTCAATACCATGGTTTAGGACGGCTAAAGGCTATTTATATATTCCAATAGAGGTATCCAATAGGCCTAGCAGCACCTAGAAATGGTTTTAGTCTTTTTTAAACAATACCCTTTTATCCTCAACCCTTTTGGTAAATTTTTGTGCATCAAAGTATTCCAACAGGGGAAGAACATATTTTCTTGAACTGTCAAAGAGATCTCTAATATCACTTAAGGCCATTGCCTCTTTTTGGGCAAAGCCTTCTTTTAATAAAGCTTTTGCTTTTTCAATAGTCTTTATGTGAAAATACATGTTTTCTGCAACCTTTACCAAAATACCCTGGCCAACCATGTATTTCAGAATTTCTTCCCTTTGGGCGGCAGGTGCTTTTACCTTTTGGAAGGTTTCTTCAAAGGCAGGTGGCTGAAAGCCACTTTTCAAAAAAACATCTTCAATAAGCCCAATTAATTGCTTTGTCTTTTCATCCAATGCTGGCATAAAGTCTGGGAGATAAATATGGGCACCTATTGTTTTTATCCTGCCCTCCTTTTGCCATGTGCCCAGTAAAAGGTTAAACTCCTTTATACTAAACCTGGGAAAAAGCTTGGATCTAGCTTCTTCCTTATCCAGGCCTGACCTCAATGGATATTTTCCATGATAGGCTTCTAATTCCTTGCATAGAGCAGCCAGCCATTTTTCATATGTCTTCTGCCCTATAATATATTTGTTTCCTTCTCCTTCTGCACTTAGAATGCCTTCCATTTTATCAACATAATCCCTTACCAGGTTTGTTCCAAGGTTTATCTGACCTGCCAGGTCATCTATAGTTAAAAGCTTATCCTTTATCTTGTCTAGAGTATATATAATCAAGTCCCCAGGATTGTTTTCCTCCTTTATTTGCAAGGTTTCAATTACTTCATCCTGAAACCTTTTTAACTTTTCTCCATAGGGCTCTAGTATAGTGCCTCCACCAATTGTAAACATGGGGGAATAACTGCGGATGACAAAACGGTCTCCCCTCTGGGCTATTAGTGGTTCCTCCATTTGCAATTGAACATATGTCTCTTCACCAGGGGCTAATTCATCACAGTTTAATAAATTTATCCTTGCAAGCTTTTCAGAGGTGCCAAGGTGAACTCTAACTCTCTGTCTTTGTTTTAAAGGCTTTGCAGCACTTTCTATTAACTGCAGCTTGGCATCAAGTATATATGAAGGGGCATATGCTCCAGCAAAAACTACTGAACTACCCCTGGGCACTTCGTCTACTTCCACATCTGATAAATTTAGGGCTACCCTCTGGCCAGGTTTAGCAGACTGCTGGGAATGACCGTGGACCTGTATTCCCCTCACCCTTGATTTCTTGCCAATGGGCTGAATTTCTACTATATCTCCTGTTTTAACCTCTCCTGACCATAAGGTGCCTGTTACTACAGTACCAAAACCAGATAATACGAATGATCTGTCTATTGGCAATCTTAATTGGCCTTGCCTGTGATGGTCAGTATCGGCTTCTGCTAATTTTTGTATCTCATTTATTAAATTATCTATTCCCTGGTTTTTGAGAGCAGATACCTTTAATATTGGCCCATGGGCAAGGACTGTGCCCTTAATAAACTCTCTAATATCCTCTTCAATTAATTCAAGCCATTCATCATCTACCAAATCTATTTTTGTAATAACTGTCAAACCTTTTTTTATCCTTAAAAGCTTGATTATCTCCATATGCTCTCTAGTCTGGGGCATTATTCCCTCATCAGCAGCTATTATGAGCAAGACCATGTCTATTCCTGCCACACCTGCCAGCATTTGTTTAATAAATCGCTCATGTCCAGGAACATCAATAATGGCGGCATTGTCTCCCTTTGGCAGCTTTAATGAAGCAAAACCAAGCTCTATGGAGATTCCCCTTTTCTTTTCTTCTTTTAGTCTATCTGTATCCTGGCCTGTTAAGGCTTTAACAAGCTGGGTTTTTCCATGATCAACGTGTCCTGCAGTTCCTATAATAAACCAATCCATAATTCATCACTCCCTGGAGATTTCCTCAAAAAGCCTGCTGCATATGACATTAAACTCACTTTCCTGTATAGTCCTTACATCAAATAGAATTCTATCATCTTCAATTCGAGTTAAAATGGCCGGCACACCCATTCTTAGCTTCTCAACTAACCCGTTTACTGAGCCTTTACAGGGCTTTAAAGCAACAGCCCATGCAGAAAGTCTGGTTGTTGGTAAAGAGCCCCCGCCAGCTTCAGAATAGCTTTCAATAATGCTAATCTCTGTCAAGGAGCCAAGTTTTGAATTCATAGCCTCCATAAGTCCTTCAGCCTTTAGCTTTAATGCTTCTTGTGAGATGGTGAGCATCCTTAATGTAGGATTAGTGTCTAATACATTTTCCTCATATATGTATTCTCGTAAGGTTGCCTCAAGTGCTGCAATGGTCATTTTATCAACACGCAAGGCCCTGTTTAATGGATTTTTCTTAATAATGTCTATATATTTTTCTCTGCCAATAATAATTCCTGCCTGGGGGCCACCTAAGAGTTTATCTCCACTAAAGGAAACAATGTCAGCGCCACCAGCAACTGATTCCTGAACAGTTGGTTCATCTGTAATGCCAAATTGTTTTAGGCAAACAAGGAACCCGCTTCCCAGATCCTCCACAACAGGGATGCCATACTTCCTGCCCAGGGAGCTAAGCTCTTCAATGGAAACATCCTCAGTAAATCCTAGAATGCGGTAGTTGCTTGTATGAACCTTAAGCAAAAGTGCCGTCTCCCCAGTTATTGCCCTCTCATAATCTGCTGCCCTTGTTTTATTGGTTGTGCCAACCTCTACAAGTCTTGCTCCGCTTGCAGCAAGTATTTCTGGAACTCTAAAGGAGCCCCCTATTTCCACCAACTGGCCCCTTGAAACAATTACCTCTTTCCCCCTGGCAAGGGCCTGGAGAATTAAAAATACTGCCGCTGCATTATTATTAACCACTAATGCGCCCTCGGCACCTGTAATTCTTGTTAACAGCCCTTCCACATGGCTGTAGCGGCTGCCCCTTTTGCCAGTTTCCAGGTTAACTTCCAAATTGGAATATCCGTATAAAATATCTCTAACTGCAGCCTGGGCTTTTTCACCAAGCAAGGCCCTGCCTAGATTTGTATGTAAAATTATTCCCGTGGCATTTATTACCCTTCTTAAGCTATTAAGAGATTTTCTTTTAAGCAAATCCTTAACCTGCTCTGCTATGAAGCCTTCTGCTGCCAGGAACTCTTTTCCCTTTCTTACGTCCTGGCGTATGGAATTAAGCACTTCTCTTGAACACTCTACTATTAAATTAAATGAATATTCTTCTGCTGAACTATTTTTAATTGCAACAGCCAGATCATTTACAGAAGGAAGATTTCTTAAAATATTTTCTTTATTCATCTTTTAAGCTCCTCATTTTTTAATAATTAGCTCATTAGTCTATTAATCCATATTCTTTTATTTATACTACAATATAGGACACCTAACAAAGGTGTCCTATGCTTCTATATTAAGAATACCATAAAGTGCTTCAATTATTATATGCTAGTTTGATCTTTTTTCTTTCTTTTTTTAAGATGCCATAACCCAAAGCCTGCTATACCCAGAGGGATTAATACAGGAATTGAACCTATTATAAATACGACTATATTGCCTGTCAAAGATATCATGCTGTTAACATTTTTAGTAAAAGCACTTAACCCCTTTTGCCAGACTCCAGAAAAACCTGCTGGATCAATTCTAGTTTCTGACACCTTCACCTGCTGCAAATGAACCCTTATAGTGGAAAATGCAACCATGTCAGAAAGATATTTCAACTCGCCCTCTAAAACCTCTATTTCACTCCTTATGGTTCTAAGCTCTTTGCGTATATTTAATACGTCTTCTACTTTGCTGGCATTATTTAAGATACTTAGGATGCTTTCTTCTTCTGCTTTTAAAACTCTCAACCTTGCCTCTAGGTCTATGAAATGCGTTGTAACATCGTCCATGTATACTCTTCTATTTTTAACATCGCCTTTCTCCTCAAGAAAACTTAGAAATTCCTGGAATTCTGAGGATGGTACTCTTAATACCATATTGGCCCATGTGCTATCTGTATTATACCTGCCAGTATTACTTTCCTCCAAAAAACCTCCAACCGCGGCAACTTGCCGTTCAATATCTTTAACAATTTTTTCCATATTTTCAACATCAATATTTAACTCGGCATTTTGAATGATTTTTCTATTATCCAGGTCACCTATCATGTTTTTGCCTTCTTCAGCAGCTGCCTGGTTACGGTAAGTCCCTTCTGAAGGAGCACTTTCAGGATAAGAATGTACTGCTTCAGCAGAAATTCCACTATCAGCTGCCTCCTTTTTGGCACCACCGCAAGCAGCAATGAAAAAGCTTATTAATATACACAGGACAATTATTAATGTTTTTTTCACAATATACATCCCCTTTTATCTTTATGTATTTATGTTCAATTCCTTCAAAAGCTGGCATTGCTCTCCCAAATATATAGACGAGAATAAGGGGAACATGTTCCAGATAAGAACCGCTTAAGCATATCTTATTGTGTCTTCGCCCTTTGTTAGCTGCTCAAACCCTTCTTTTAGTACTATATAGGTGTTTTCAACCCCTACAACACCCATGTCAGGAAAGACAAATTTTGGTTCCAACGCTAGGACCATGCCACTTTTTAATTCCATATCAACTCCTTTGGCAATTACAGGCCATTCATTTACTTCCAGGCCTATACCGTGACCTATAAAGGGCACTCCCTTTGGATATCCCATAAAATAGTCCTTTAGTCCTGATTTTTCAACTATTTTTAGGCTGCTATCATATAGATCTCTGCCATTTACCCCTTCTTTCAAGCTGTTCTGCAGCATGCCTTGAAGCTCCATGGATACATCTGCAGCCTTTTCCATGATAAGCGGCAATTTCCCTAGAGCAAAGGTTCTGCTCTGGTCCACCAGGTATCCTGTATAGTTACCAACATAATCTATGTAAATGGGGTCGCCTCTTTTAATACTTATTCCACTAACCCCCTGGGGGAAGGTTGGATGTGAGCCTGCTCCAACTGTGGCCATAACATCATATGGGCCGGAAGCAGCCCCAGCTGCACCAACTAATGCATGGCCAAAATAAAATTCCACATTAAACCCTCTAAATCTAATGTATCCCAGATGCCCAATTTTCCTGGCATATCCTTCTATAGCACCAGCCAGCTCCCTATCTGACATTCCTTCTTTAATAGCTGAACCAATATATTTAAAAACCTCTCCATGTTTTATCCCTGACTCTTTAATCAGTGAAGTCTCAAATTCCGATTTAATCATTCTAATATCCCTTACCATGCAAGACACATCCACTATTTCTGAACTCTCCAACACTTTTTTATAAAAGAAGTAACTGTTTGCTGGTAAAACATCTAGCTCCATGGCAATTCTGCCGTTTATTTTAAAATCATGGTTTAATAATACTTGTGGTATCTCCTTTGAACTTTTAAGTGAAACTATATTTTCTAATGGAGATTCAATCATTGCCTTTGCCACGGTTCTTTTAACCATAAGCAAGGGCTTCCCTTCAGCAGGCACATATAAATGACATTGCTGGCCGCTACCTGAAAAATAATAAACATTAGTTCTTTCAGTAAGCAGTGCGCCTGTAAGCCCTGATTCTCTTATTTTATGCTGAAGCTTAATAATTCTATCATTTATTTCCCTGGAAAAGTCATTCATTCACATTCTGCCCCCTCGAGCGCTGTGTTTTATCTTATTATAGACAATATCTTGAATATAATAGCACAATCTAGAACCATTATTCAATTTTCAGAATAGAAAAAGGAGCATCCACTTACGAATACTCCTATGGGTTTACAAAATTAATATATTCTGGCCGTGCTAAAGGTTTGGAAATATCTGTGCCTTCAGGAAGATAGTCTGTTTTTTCACCTTCTATTAATATTTGTACCCAATCTACCCCGTCTATACTTGTCAAGGTAACCAGTATGGATTTAACAAGCAGAACCTCTGCTGCAGCTCCTCCGCCATAACCCCTTACTTCCTTGCTTAAGTTTATGGTAGCAAGTCTGTTTTCAGAATCATAACTAACACCTAACAGCCTGGTACCAGACCAGATGGTCTTTACTAAATCACTATTTAGGGGAGGGCCTTTTACTAACTCCTGCATGGCACTATCAACCATCTGGCTTATGGTACTATTTTTGTTCACACCAAAACCAACAGGTATTAAATATAAGGCATTGGGATCTGAGAAGTATACATGCAAAAGCTTATCCCCTTCATTAATATTGTTTAAGGCATTTATGTATGCCGGCCGTTTAAAGGGCTTATCCAGTTCAAATCCATTAATCTCTTCAACTATCCTTCCTTCAACTAAAAATTGTACTGTCTCCACCTCTTGAAATTCAGTTACAGTTAAAACCAGGGAATTAATAGCCATCTCAATGTCTTCATATTCTTCAAGATTTTTAAAATGACTTGTTAAATCTATATAGGCAATATTTCTTTTAATATATATGTCTTTTAATTTGGTATCCTCTGGAATAGTACTAGATAAAAGCCAGTCCCCTGGGCCTGCTAAAACCTTTTCTACTGACACTTTAGCTGCTTCCTTGGTAGGCTTTATAGGAAGAGTAATTGGTATGAGATATTTTCCATTCTCACTAGCAAAATAGACAAGCACTGTATCCTTTTCATTATTTAGAATAAGAGGTCTGCTGTCTATAGAAGTACTTGTTTCCTCACTACCCTCATTATTTTTCTTGGGGCTATTTTGTCCGCAACTAACCAAAAAAGTGGCCATTAATAAAAGGACAATTATTACCTTTAACCTAATATCCATTTCATGTTCTCCTTTAACTATAAAAGCCTGTCTGATTATACTTCGGCACCAATACAATATTTCCTGCTAAATTACTAAATGGATTATTTATTATTATATGGTAATATTTTGAAGTTTTTAGTGTTTAATTGTTTTGCAGTTTTGTTTAATCTGTTTATAAAGGACAGCCAAGATAATAAATGCACCTGCATAACCAAAGATAGGGTAAAAATGTCCTATAAGATTGCCAAATCCTAAAAATGATACTGGCAGGGCCAGGAAAACAATAGCTGCAGATAAAGTATTTCCTTTGATTCTAAATAAGGGACCAAGCCTGGTAATTAATCCAAAGCCATTGGCAACTGCAGTTGTTAGCATGGCACTAAGCATTGCCAATGAATACAACATGCTTAGCCTGCTGCCAAGGTTTTCTGTTAAATATAGCATTGGAATTTCTGCTGTTAGAATTTTTGGCCAAAATAACTGCATTGCGTATACCATTATTAGTCCTATGAATCCCAAAAATACTCCCCCTAGAAAAACTCCTCCAATACCATCCTTTAATCTATAATAATCTATTGATGTTAGGATT
>JAGXSK010000381.1 GCA_018333845.1 Clostridia bacterium
GGTGATTTGAGGGGAGTACCCACAGCTATTAGACTTTCCAAGGCAACCATGGTTATGATCTGGCAGAATCTATTTTGGGCCTTTGCCTATAATATTGTATTAATACCTGTAGCAGCTGGGTTACTATGGCCGCTCTTTGGTATAATCTTAAACCCAATGCTTGCGGCTGCTGCAATGGCCTTTAGTTCTCTTTCAGTAGTCCTTAATACAATGAGGTTAAAAACCTTTAAGGCTGCTTCAGAACTAACTGATTAAGTTGGAAATGAATACAGACTAAATAGGCTAATTTATAATTTACAAAACTGTTTACACAAAACTGTTTACAAAATATTGAACTACTATTTAGTTAATGATATACTTTGTAGTAAGCATTATGCCAATAAAGACATAATGCTTTATGTTTTGTTAAGGAGGTCAAAATAAAAATGTTATTAACACAATTTATTAACGAACCAACAATGGATTTTAATGACGCATCCGTTATTGGAAACATGGAGAAAGCTGTTTCTTATGTTAAGAGAAACTTTGGGGAGAAACTGCCATTAATTATTAATGGAGAAAGGATTTTTGCTGAAGAAACTATAACATCCATCAATCCAGGAAATTTTTCGCAAGTTATAGGTTTTATCAGTAAGGCCACACAAAAAGATGCTGAGGCTGCATTAGAGGCTGCCTCTACGGGGTTTGTAAATTGGCAAAAAACCTCAACAAGAGAAAGAGCAGGCTATTTATTCAAGGCAGCTTCCATAATGAGAAATAAGAAGTATGAACTAATTGCTCTACTCGCTTATGAAGCAGGAAAAAATTGGACTGAGGCTGATGCTGAAGTTGCTGAAGCTATAGATTTTCTTGAGTTTTATGGAAGAGAAGCATTAGAACTGGAAAGGGTAAATCCTGTTATTCCATTTCCTAATGAGCAAAACGAGCTTATATATATTCCACTAGGTGTGGGTGTGGTTATTTCCCCATGGAACTTTCCCTTGGCTATTCTGTGTGGAATGGTAGCAGGAGCCATAGTTGTTGGGAATACTGTAGTTGTAAAACCTGCAAGTAATACACCTGTTATTGGATATAAATTTGTTGAAATCATGGATGAAGCAGGATTGCCTGCCGGAATAATTAACTATGTTCCGGGAAGTGGCAGTGAAATAGGTGATTACCTGGTATCTCACCCTAAAACTCGTTTTATTAATTATACTGGTTCAAAAGAGGTGGGACTGCACATTACAGAGCTTGCCTCCAAAGGTCAGGAGGGGCAAAAATGGATAAAAAGAGTTGCTTCAGAAATGGGTGGAAAAGATGCTATTATAGTGGATAAAGAGGTAGATTTAGAAGATGCTGCCAGGGGAGTGGCGGCTTCAGCTTTTGGTTATACAGGTCAAAAATGTTCCGCTTGTTCAAGGGCAATAGTAGATAAAGAAGTATATGATGATTTTCTTGAAGCCCTTGCATTTGAAACTGCCAGGATAACTGTAGGCCCAGTATCTGAAAACAAACATTACATGGGGCCTGTTATTGATAAAAATGCTTACAATAAAATACTGGAGTATATAAATACAGGCAAAAAAGAAGGAAGGCTAATTACAGGCGGCAGCAAGATTGATCTGCCTGGCTATTTTATTGAGCCTACAATAATTGCAGATGTCTCATCAAAAGCATGTATAGCCCAGGAAGAAATATTTGGTCCTGTTTTAGCAGTTATTAAAGCCCATGATTTTGGTCATGCCCTTGAAATAGCCAATGATACTGAATTTGGCTTAACGGGAGGGGTTTACTCAAAAAACAGGAGAAATCTTGAAAGGGCAAGAAGAGAATTTCATGTGGGCAACCTTTATTTTAATAGGAAATGCACAGGTGCCGCGGTGGGAGCCCATCCCTTTGGGGGCTTTAACATGTCAGGAACAAATTCTAAAGCAGGCGGCAAGGATTATATAAAATTATTTACGCAAATGAAATTAGTTGCAGAAAAATTATAACAGTAAGATTTAATAGCATTATGTCAAATTTATCATAATAAAAACTGAGAAAGGGGATTAAAAAAATGGAACATTATAAATTATTTATTGATGGTAAATGGGTGGAAGGTGTTAGTAAGAAGGAAGTAACAAACAAGTATACAGGTGAAGCTTTTGCAACAATTGCCCAGGCAGGTGAAGAAGATGTAACCAGGGCAGCTGCAGCAGCTAGAAAGTCTTTTCAAACCGTAAAGCTTAGTCCCTACCAGAGATATGAAATTCTATTGAAAGCAAGCATCCTGCTTTTGCAAAGAGAAGATGAAATAGCAAAAATCCTCTGTCAGGAGGCGGGGAAACCTATATCTGAAAGCCGTGGAGAAATAAAAAGGGCAGCTATTACCTTTGAAGTAGCTGCTGAGGAGGCAAAAAGGATTCATGGTGAAATGGTCCCTGTAGAGGCAGCGCCAGGATCAGAAAACAGAATGGCCTTTACCATTAGGGTCCCAGTGGGGGTAGTTTGTGCTATAACTCCCTTTAATTTCCCGGTAAATCTGGTAGCCCATAAGGTTGCTCCTGCTATTGCAGCTGGTAATACATTAATACTCAAGCCGACCCAGGAAACACCTGTTGTCGCAGCAAAAATAGTTGAAATATTATTAGAAGCTGGATTGCCAGGAGGACATATTAACCTGCTATTTGGAAGTGGCACACATGTTGGAGAAGCCTTGCTGCGAAATCAAGATATTAACTTTTACAGCTTTACCGGAAGTCCATCTGTAGGAGAAAGGATTAGAAATACCATTGGCTTAAGAAAATGCACCCTGGAACTTGGAAGCAATTCGGCAGTTATTGTACACAGGGATACCCCAGATTTAAAAGAAGCAGCATTTTTATGTGCACAAAAGAGCTTTATAAATGCTGGCCAGGTGTGCATTTCAGTACAAAGAATATATGTTCATAATGAGATATATGAAGAATTTTTAAATGAAATGAAGAATTATACAGAGAAGTTGGTTGTAGGGGATCCTATGGATGAAAAAACCAATATAGGTCCAATGATTAATGAAAAAGAAGCTGAAAGAATTGATGAATGGGTTAAGGAAGCAATAAGTCAAGGAGCAAAGCTCGTTGCAGGTGGGGAGAGAATAGGCAAAAGTGCCTATAAACCAACCATATTAACAGACGGGAAAAGGGATATGAAGGTTGTCTGCATGGAAACCTTTGCACCAGTTGTAACGGTGATGTCCTACAGTGATATTGATGAAGCCATTAAAAACACCAATGATTCTCAGTTTGGACTGCAAGCAGGCATATTTACATCTAGCGTAAATACTGCTTTTAAAGCTGCCAGGGAAATAGAAACCGGGGGAGTAATTATTAATGATACAGCAATGTATAGAGCTGATGCAATGCCATATGGTGGAATAAAAAGAAGTGGTACTGGAAAAGAAGGCCCCAAATATGTTATTGAGGAAATGACAGAAGAAAAAATAATTGTATTTAATCTCTAAAAAAGGTTTTAGCCGCCTTAAAGTAGAAAATCCAAATGGGTGAGTTAATTTGAAAAATGACCAGAACAGTAAGGATAAAAAAGGGAATATCCGCCCAAGGGTAAAAATATGGTTAGAGGTGGATGGGGAAGTTATATTTGGCAGCGGACGCTTGGCCTTGTTTCAGGCTATTGAAGATACTGGTTCAATCAAACAGGCAGCTGAAAAAATCGGCATGTCCTACAGGGCTGCCTGGGGAAAAATCAAGGCTACTGAAGAGAGGCTTGGCATAACTCTAGTTGAAAGGCATGCTGGAGGGCATAAAAGCGGCGCTGAATTGACTCCAAGGGGAAAAGAATTACTAAATTGCTATAAGAGGTTTAGAGAAACTGTAATGAATTCTGTAGAACATAACTTTTCCGACCTTTTTTGAGTAAGTTTAGTGTTCAATTTAAATTCAATGTCATTATGTCAATTTAGACATACAGGAGGGATATAACATGGTGCAGCTTGAAATAAATGGAATAGCAATATCTGTGCCAGCAGGCACTACAATTCTTGAAGCTGTAAAAGGGTCAGGTATTGAAATACCAAATTTATGCTATGATAAGGATTTGACTGCTGTTGGGGCCTGCCGATTGTGTGTCGTTAAAGTAGAGGGGTTTAGAAATCTTCCTGCTGCCTGTTCAACAGCAGTTCAAGAAGGTATGAGGGTTTTAACAGAAGATAATGAAGTAGTTGAAGCCCGCAAGACGATTTTAGAACTAATGCTGGCCAATCACCCTAATGACTGTATGACCTGTGAAAGAACTGGAAATTGTCGTTTGCAGGATTATTGTTATATTTATGGGATAAAGAGCAGTCCTTTTTCTGGGGAGAAAAAGGAGTTTCCCATTGACAGTGTAAATCATCTCATTGAGCGAGATCATAATAAGTGTATCCTATGCGGTAAATGTGTAAGGGTTTGCAGTGAAGTGCAGGTTATAAATGCAACTGAATTTACTGACAGAGGTTTTTATACAAAGGTTACTACACCCTTTGATAAACCCCTGGATACGGATTATTGCAGATTTTGTGGGCAATGTATAGAAATGTGCCCTACGGGAGCATTAATAAATAAACAAATTAAAGGTACACGACCCTGGGAAATAAAAAAGGTTCGCACAACATGTCCCTTTTGTGGAACTGGATGCAACTTTGATTTAAATATTAAAGACGGTAAGGTTATTGGTGTTAGTGCTAATGAAAATTCGCCGGTAAACGGACGTGCCTTGTGTGTTAAGGGACGTTTTCATACAGATTTAATTTATAGTCCGGATAGAGTAACTAAACCGCTTATCAGGGAAAAAGGGGTCTTGAAAGAAACCACCTGGGAGAAGGCATTAAATTATGTTGCTGAGAATCTAAGTAGAATTAAAGCAGAATATGGTCCGGATTCAATAGCAGCATTAAGCTCAGCTCGATGTACTATTGAAGATAATTATATTATGCAAAAATTCATGCGTGCAGTGGTTGGAACCAACAATGTTGACCACTGCGCACGGACCTGACACGCTCCCACTGTGGCCGGTCTGGCCATTACATTTGGAAGTGGGGCAATGACCAATTCTATATCAGAGATTGAATTTAATGATGTACTATTTATTATTGGCTCCAATCCTACTGAAGCCCATCCCATAATAGGTAATAAAATGAAGAGGGCAGCCTTAAAGGGTTCTAAATTAATTGTTATTGACCCTAGGAAAACAGAAATAGCCGAATATGCTGCAATATGGCTGCAAATAGTTCCTGGTACTGATGCAGCCTTAATAAATGGCTTAATACACATAATTATTAAAGAAGGCTGGACCGATGAAGAGTTCATTAAAAACAGATGTGAAAACTTTGAGGAAGTTGCCAAAACAGTTGAAAAATATACTCCAAAAGTAGTTAGTGAAATAACTGGGGTAGACCAAGATAAAATCTTTGAAGCAGCTGAATTGTATGCAAAAACTCATCGGGCTGGAATTTTTTACACCCTTGGGATTACAGAGCACACTACAGGAACAGCTAATGTTATGAACCTTGCTAATCTTGCTATGATTACAGGACATGTAGGTAAGGAATTTTCTGGGGTAAATCCCTTAAGGGGTCAAAATAATGTCCAGGGTGCTTGTGATATGGGAGCACTTCCCAATGTCTTTCCTGGGTATAAGGATGTAACAGATTCGGAAAACATCAGGTTCATGGAAAGGGTTTGGAACGTTTCTCTTAACAGACGTCTCGGCTTGCGTATACCTGAGATGTTGGATATGGCATTAACAGGGGAAATAAAAGCCATGTATGTAATGGGAGAAGACCCTGCTTTAACCGATCCAGATCTTAATCATGTATGGAAGGCCCTTGGTAATCTAGATTTTCTAGTAGTACAGGATTTATTTATTACAGAAACTGCAAAATTTGCAGATGTGATACTGCCAGCTGCTTGTTATGCAGAAAAGGATGGTACCTTCACAAATACAGAGCGCAGAATACAGAGGCTTAGAAAGGCAGTAGAACCTCCAGGAGAGTGCCGCGTGGATTGGCAGATTATAAGTGATTTATCCAATCGAATGGGTTATAGTATGAACTATAAAAACTCTGAGGAGATTTTTGAAGAAATAAGAATGGTAACTCCCATTTATGCAGGTATAACCTATGAACGTATTGATGCAATTGGACTACAGTGGCCTTGCCCAACAACTGATCATCCCGGCACCAAATTCTTGCACAATGGAGTATTCCCTCGCGGAAAGGGACGTATGGTACCTGTTGAATATGAACCACCTGCAGAACTGACTAATGAAGAATATCCTATTATATTAACAACTGGAAGAATGCTCTATCACTATAATATTATGACAAGACATTCAAAAAATCTGGACACATTAAGGCCATATGAACTGGTAGAAATATGCCCTGAAGATGCAGCCCAAATAAATGTGCAGGATGGTGAAGAGGTTGAGATATCTTCCAGAAGAGGAACAATAATATCACGAGTAAGAATTACCGACAGGGTTCCTAAAGAGGTTATGTTTATGACTTTTCATTACAAGGAATCACCTGCTAATGTGCTTACAAACTCAGCTTTTGATCCCATTACAAAAACGGCAGAATACAAAGTAAGTGCTGTCAAGGTTAAGAAATATGAGATTTTTACCTAATGATGTTCAATTAGTATTGACTAAAGCAATGACATGATATCCCAATCAGCAAAGGCATCTGCCTATATTAATTAAGCAGATGCCTTTAACTATTTCATTAGCATTACTGAACTCGCTTTGATTATAGCTGTAACATTGTCTCCTTCTTTTAAATCCAGACTTTTTACTGATCCAGCTGTGATGGTTGAGCATAACTCCTGCCCATTGACATCAATTAGAACTTCAGCAGATACATCGTTGGTATTAATACTTTTAACTTTGCCTTTAAGTTGATTCCGTGCGCTAAGCTGCATTTAATTTCCCTCCTAGTTTAGTATTTTATGAAATTTAGTGTATAGCAGATACAATGTCAAGATATGTTAGTGATTACCAGATAGTATTTGCATTAAATCTCAATTATAATACCTAGAAATCTTTGCCAACTTCATGGGCATTATGCCCTAGCAGATCAATTTATACAGGTGTAGTGGTTTTTTAAATTTATAGTTTTTTAAATTTTTTTAAATTTTTTATAAATTTCTTATAAATTTCTTGCAACTAAAACATTTATATGATATCATTAAAGTCAGTTTTAAAAAGATGTGAAAAACTTAAAGTTTCTTGGCCTCTGTTATTAGTACAGAAAAAAAGATGTTTTAGTTATTCTGCTTTTTGATTCAAATTTTTTTAGGAGGCCAAATAACATGCAGGGAAAAGTAAAATGGTTTAATGCGGAAAAGGGTTTTGGGTTTATTGAAAGCAATGGCGGTGGAGATGTATTTGTTCACTTCTCAGCAATTCAAAGCGAAGGTTTTAAGACGCTAGAAGAAGGTCAAAATGTTAAATTTGATGTTGTTGAAGGTAACCGCGGTTCTCAAGCAGCTAACGTTACTGTTGTAAGATAAATCAATACTGTGAGTGGAGGCATTTCCTTAATTGGAAGTGCCTTTATTTATTATATATGATATTAGGGCATTAATACCCATAAAAATAGCAAAATTGTGGTATAATTTAATTATCTTAAACTCATCCTTGCCAAAAGAGATATGCTAAAGAGTGAAAGAGAGAAGGGGAAACAAAATGGTTCAGAAGATTTGCAAAGCAGCCATGATTTTTGGTTTATTTTTATTATTAATGTTTACTGCTTCTATAGGGGCTGATAGTTTTCAACCAACGGTAATTACTGTCGCTGTAGATGACATGGTAACCGCTGGCACTGCAAATATCATTAAAAGAGCCATCCAGCTTGCAGAAAATCAAGGTGCCCAGGCAATGGTGATACAATTAAATACTCCGGGAGGATTAGTTGCTTCAACTCTGGATATTATTCAGGACATATCAGCTGCCCAGGTTCCAGTTGTCACATATGTCACCCCGCCAGGGGCCATTGCTGCCTCGGCAGGTACTTTTATCCTTATTAGTGGTCATGTGGCAGCCATGAGTCCTGCAACTACATGTGGAGCTGCAATGCCAGTTACAATGGCTCCAGTTACTGGAGAAGGAACCCAAAGGGCTGATGATAAAACTATCAATTTTCTAGCAGGTCACATGAGAAGTATTGCTGAGGAACGAGGACGCCCGGTAGATATAGCTGAAAACTTTGTTAAAGAAAATTTAACTATAGACTACAAAGAAGCCCTGGAAAAAGAGGTAATTGACCATGTCGCTGTCAATCTAGGAGAACTTTTAGAGATGATACATGGTAAGGAAATCACCATTCAGGAAAGGGTTGTTGTCTTAAATACTTCGGGAGCAAATGTTCAAGCTGTTGAAATGAAAACCTCTGAAAGAATAACCCATTTTGTCAGCAACCCCCAGGTCACTTTTATTCTTTTGCTGCTGGGTGTATATGGGCTTATAATTGGCTTTAATTCTCCAGGTACTTTTTTACCAGAAGTAATGGGTGTAATCAGTTTGATACTGGCTTTATATGGTTTGGGCCTGTTTGAAGTAAATATCCTTGCAGGTTTATTGATAATTATAGGGATCTTGCTCCTTGTTGCAGAGGCTTTTACTCCAACCTATGGGGTTTTAGGGGTAGGGGGAGTGATCAGTATTGTTTTGGGCAGTATTTTCTTGCCCATAGAGCCCATGATGCCAACTGATTGGTTTTCAAGATTTAGAATGACGGCTATAGGTATCGGCATTGTAAGTGGGGCTTTGTTAATAATCTTACTTTCAGGAATAATAAAACTGCGCAAGGTACAAAAAATCCATGGTGATGAAGAGTTTTCCAATCAAGTTGTGCCAGTAATTGAAGACATTAATCCAGAAGGATTAGTAAAAGTAAAGGGAGAGATTTGGAAAGCCGTAAGCAAAGGTGGCATAAGCATTTCCCAGGGTGAAAATGTCAGGGTCATTGGAAGAAAGGGTATGTATTTAGTTGTTGAACCCGAAAGAACAAATATTAGTGAAAGGGAGGAATAAAAAATGCTGTTTATTTCAGAAAGTTTGTTATCGCTAATAGTAGTAGCTACTTTTATACTAGCTATTTTAAGCATGGCAATAAAAATTTTACCTGAATATGAACGAGGTGTATTATTTAGATTAGGCAGGCTTGTTGGAGTAAGAGGTCCAGGATTAGTAATTATTATTCCCATTATTGACAAGATTGAGCGAGTCTCCTTGCGTACTATTACATTTGATGTGCCGCCCCAGGAAGTAATTACCAGGGATAATGTAACGTGCAAGGTAAATGCAGTTTTATACTACAGAGTGGTTGCCCCTGATAAATCCATAGTCAATGTGGAAAAGTTTCATGAAGCAACAAGTCAATTTGCCCAGACAACCTTAAGGAGTGTTGTGGGCCAGGCAGACCTGGATGAGCTTTTGTCACAACGGGAAAAACTCAATAAAATCATCCAAAAAATTGTTGATGAGGCTACAGACCCATGGGGCATAAAAGTAACTGCAGTAGAAATCAAAGATGTAATTTTGCCAACAGAAATGCAAAGAGCAATTGCTAGACAGGCAGAAGC